>JAZUAN010000025.1:0-6752 GCA_045638005.1 Acutalibacteraceae bacterium
GGAGATTTTTAAAAAGAGCGGATTTTCAGGTCAATCGAGGCAAAAACGGAGCAAATACTGTATGTATTTGCGAGTATTTTAACGAAGGGTGAACGGAAATCCGCCTTTTAAAAACAGGTTCGGATTACTCGCGTCACCTTAAGGTGAGAGAAGGAGAAAAAGTATGGCTAAAAGCGCTGCTAAAAAATTCGGTGCAGCGGATGCAAAGGTGTATACCGATTATAAAGAACTGTTAAAAGATGAAACCATTGACGTGGTGCATGTCTGCACGCCCAACCGTTCTCACAGTTTTATTACGTGGATGCTCTGGAAGCGGGCAAGCACGTTATGTGCGAAAAGCTGTCCATCGGTTATCAAAACCGTTTTTATGACGAGTCTTTGTATATGAAGCAGGAAGCAGAAAACGGCACCTTTGGTGATATCTACTACACGAAGGCGACCGCTCTGCGCCCCCGTGCGGTGCCCACCTAGGGCGTGTTCCTCAACGAATACGAGCAGGGTGGCGGTCCGCTCATCGACATCGGCACCCACGCGCTGGACCTTACGCTGTGGATGATGAACAACTACCGTCCGAAATACTGTATCGGTACCGCGTATCACAAACTCAACAAAGACACCGAACAGGGCAATATGTGGGGCAGTTGGGATCCCGAGAAGTTCACGGTGGAAGATTCTGCTTTCGGTTTCATCGTGATGGAAAACGGCGCTACCATCGTGCTGGAATCCGCTTGGGCGCTCAACACGCTTGACGTGCGCGAAGCGGTTACCTCCGTTTGCGGCACCAAAGCAGGTGCAGACATGATGGACGGTTTGCGCATCAACGGTATCCGTCACGGCAGACAGTACACATTGACCCCCAACTTTGAAGCAGGCGGCGTGGCGTTTAATGCAGGTTCGGCATCCGAATCTCCTGCCGACCGTGAGGAAAGAATGTGGAGCGAAGCGGTGAGAAACGATACCGAGCCGCTCACCACTGCGGAACAGGCGCTGTGTGTAACCCGCATTCTCGAAGGCATCTACACCTCCGCGAAAACCGGTGAAATTTATCGCTTTGATAACGAATAAACTATCTGCTTTACAAGAAAATGTCTATTGCTGTTTATGTGAATATATGTTAAACTGAACACGAAAAAGGTGGAAAGAAGGCGGAAATATGCAGAGCAAAAAGCGCGAGATCATGTCCTATATCAGCATTATTTTGATTGCTGTACTGCTTGCATTTAACTATCAGTTGTTTATTGTCAAAAACGAGTTTGCGCCTGCGGGGCTTAACGGTATTGCGACCATGATACAGTATAAAACCGGTTTCAGTATCGGCTATATGTCCCTCATTATTAACATTCCGCTTTGTATTTTCGCGTATTTTCTGGTGGATAAAGCCTTTGCAAAGCGTTCGCTTTGTTTTTGTCTTGTGTACTCCTTTGCGTTTTTGTATTTACAGAAGATCGGTTTGACCGCGTTTCAATATGATGCTAAGGGGCACGACACCATCTTCCCGGTGATTTTAAGCGGCGTTATCAGCGGGTTTGTATACGGCGTATGCTTTAGAAGCAATGCTTCTACCGGCGGCACCGATATTGTGTCTAAATATATCAGCAAAAAAAGGTCGGACATGAACTTCTTTTGGGTCACATTTGCGTGTAATACGGTGGTCGCGATTGCTTCTTTCTTTGTGTATGCAACTGCGGATGCCAGCGGCAATTTGATATACGATTACAAGCCGGTATGCCTTTGTATTCTGTATTGCTTTATTTCCAGTTTTATCGGTAATTATATCATAAAGGGTACCAAGACCGCCTGCAAGTTTACGGTGATCACCTCTCACCCCGATGAGATCACCAAGGAGATCCAGACGACACTCAGACACGGTTCCACCCGTATTTCGGCGATCGGCTCGTTTAGCAATGACGAAAAAACGGTGCTGATTTGCGTTGTCAATCGTCACCAGATTGTGGATTTTAATAACATTCTGAAAAAATACGATTGCACCTTCTCCTTTTCGGAAACGGTAAATGAAACATACGGTAATTTCAAACAGATAAAATAAAAAAAGCCTCTTTTGGTATTCCGAAAGAGGCTTTTTTTCAAAAATTAAAATCCGTGCGCACGCAGATCGCAGATGATGTTTTTGTATACATCCACAATGTCCGAGATACCGTCTCCGGCAGATTCGCAAAGCGGTCTGCGCCGCAGGTCGATCTCGTCGCAATGGGAAATACCGCGCCGTCCGTTGCTGCGCAAGGTACCCTTGAAATCACCCCATTTCACGGATTCGGGCGTTAAAAGGCCGTCGTTTTCACCCTCTACGACTGATACCACCAAGTTTGGCAACCACATCAGCATATCACTGAAACAGTGTTTCATTACAAACGCGTAGCTTTGATAGAATACCGCCGGATCATCCGGCGTTTTTGCGTTGAAGTCTGCGGCTTTTTCTGTGGTAAAAGACCTGAAAACCGCATAGGAATTCGGCTTTTTATCTCCTAAAAGCCGACACCAAAAGTCAGCGCAGGCGCCTACGAATTTTACGAGCGGTTGCGGGAATTGCATCAGCGCGTCCACTGTTTTAGAGCCGTGGTGCGGTGTGGCAAGAGTGGTGAGGGAAGCGACTTTGTCGCCGACACCTGCTGTCGAAATGGCATAGCGGCTATCCAGACCGCCTTTGGAGTGGGCGATAATGTTCACCTTTTTTGCACCGCTCTCGACTAAAATTTCTTCGATTCTTTTGGCAATATAGTCACCGTTTGTTTCGATGGAGGCGTTGCTGTCCTGCATGCCGTAATAAACGGTACAACCGCATTTTTCAAGCTCTTTGGGGATCCTGCCCCAATAGTTGACAAAATCATTGTCACGAAATCCCATGCCGTGTACCAACAGTACGGGATATTGCAACTCTCCTTGATTGGTTTCCATTATCCTCACCTCCGTTTACTAGTATTATACCACATATCCCTCAAAATGACAATTACACCAATATACAAAAAAGATGCGGTACATGTCGTGTACCGCATCTTTTTTATCCGTTCTGTTTGGAAAGTATCTGCTTATCGCTTGCAAATTCGCTGCCGCTGTTCGCTTCAAACAGATTGAGCAGCTGTTCGATGGTGAGGTTTTTCTTTTTCTCGCCGCACACGTCAACCACAATGCGGCCTTCGTGCATCATGATCAGCCGATTACCGTAGGCGATCGCGTCATGCATGTTGTGGGTCACCATCAAGGTGGTGAGTTTGTTTTCGCTCACCAGTTTGTCGGTGATTTTGAGCACCTTTGCGGCGGTTTTGGGATCCAGTGCCGCGGTGTGTTCGTCAAGTAACAGCAGTTTAGGCTTTTTAAGGGTAGCCATCAGCAGCGTGACCGCTTGACGCTGACCGCCCGAAAGCAAACCCACCTTGGTAGAAAGCCGCTCTTCTAAGCCGAGATCCAACTGCGCGAGCAGCGCTTTATAGCTCTCGCGATCGCTGCGGGTGCAACCCCATTTCAAACGGCGCTTTATACCTCTGCGCGCGGAAATCGCAAGATTTTCTGCGATTTCCATATCCCGCGCGGTACCTTTAAGGGGATCTTGGAACACTCTGCACAGCAGCGCCGCTCGTTTATACGCGGGCATGGCCGTAACATTCACACCGTCAATTTCAATGGTGCCGTAATCCGGTTTCCAAACGCCTGAAATGGCATTCAGCATGGTACTTTTGCCGGCGCCGTTGCCGCCGATAACGGTGACGAAATCACCTGCTTGCAAAGTGAGATTGAGATCGGCGAGGGCACGCTTTTCGTTTACGGTGTTGGCGTTAAAGGTTTTGTAGAGATTTTTGATTTTAAGCATGCGATTCACCTCCGTGTTCCCCTACGACCAATTCTGCAGGCGGTTTCGGCTTGGTGAAATATTCCGCTTTGAGATACGGCAGCGCAAGGAAGATAGCCACCACCACTGCGGACAGCATTTTGAGCAGGTCGGTATCCAAACCCAGCCAAATGACAAACGTATATACCAGATAGTAGGCGATGCTGCCACCGATCACACCGATCAGGCTGACAACAAAGTTCGGCTTAATTTTCAAGGAAACCGAAAGACCGATGATGATCGCGGCAAGGCCGATGACGATGGCGCCGCGCCCCATATTGATATCCGCAAAGCCTTGATACTGTGCTAAGAGTGCACCGGATAATGCGACAATGCCGTTGGAAATGGCAAGTCCCAGTACCTTGTTGAACTTCACGTTGACGCCCTGCGCTTCGCTCATATCCGCGTTATCGCCGGTGGATTTAACCGACAGACCGATCTCCGTGTAGAAGAACAAGAACAACAGCAGAATGATGACAATGCAAAACGCAACGGTCACCGCGATGGCCGCGGGATTATTGAGTGAAGTTAACAGCACGAAATGGTTGCGGGAACTGATGGACAGATTGGCTTTGCCGAGAATTTTTAAGTTCAGCGACCACAGCATCAGTTGGGTGAGAATACCTGCGAGTATGGCGGGAACACCCATGATGGTATGAAATACACCTGTGATCATGCCGGCGATCGCGCCTGCAATAAATGCAACCAGCAGACAAACAAATACGTTCACACCGTTTGAAAGCAAAATTGCACATACACAAGCGCCGGTACAGATAGAACCGTCAACGGTCAGATCGGCAATGTTGAGGATCTTATACGATATGTAAAGACCTATCGCCATAATTCCCCAAATCAGCCCTTGTGCGATCGCACCGGGCAACGCGTTGATAAAACCCATTATACTCACTCCGCACTCTCACGGGCTACATAGCCTGCCGTATCCAGTGCAGCGGTGTCGATGCCCAGTTCGTCGCAGATAGCCTTGTTGTATTTTTTTACCGGAGCGGCGTCATACGCGATCTCCATGGTGGTGATATCCTCTTTGCCCAACAGCACCTGTGCTGCCATTTTACCGGTTTCTACACCGATGTTGTAATAGCTGATCGCGAGAGTCGCAAAGCAGACATCGCTCTCATAGCCGGTGAAAACAGGGGTTTTAGCGGGGCCGCAAACGTTTCTGACCATTTCGTCATTGGAAGCGACCGTGTTATCGGTGGGGACGTAGATAGCGTTGCACTCATTGGCGGCTTTGGTCACAACGCCTTGCAGCTCGGTGGATTCGGAGAATTTGTACTCGTTGACGGTGATGCCTTTACCTTCCAGATAGGCTTTCACAACGTCATACTGGTATGCGGAGTTCGGCTCGGCGGAGCAGTAGAGAATACCCACAGTGGAGCCTTGGGCAAGTTTTAACACGTCGATCATCATCTGCGCCTGATCGTTGAGGGGCGCGAGATCGGAGGTGCCGGACACATTGCTGCCCACAACACCGGTAAAGTCTTCAATTTCCAACGCCACGCCGTATTCGGTGATGGAGGTGCCCAGAACCGGAATGGTGGCGGTCGCATTATACGCTGCCTGCAAGGCGGCAGTCGCGTTACCGAGGATTAAGTCCACGTCATCGGCGACAAAGCTGTTCACGATGGTGATGCAGGTGTTGGAGTCGCCCTGACCGTTTTGCTCTTTGAAGGTCACCTTTCTGCCTTCTGCTTTGAGCTGCTCGGTAAGAGAATCCTTGAAACCCTGCGTTGCAAGGTCAAGGGAATCATGAGTTACCAACTGACAGATACCGACAACATATTCCTCCTTATCGGGATTCACCTTGATTTTTGTGCTGCCGCAGCCGGTAAAAATACCCGCGCACAGTACCAGTACCAAGATGAGGGACAAAGCTCTTTTCATGTGTATTACCTCTTTCATTTAAAAAATAAATGCATAGCATACAGAAATTATATAGATATTTCTATGCTTTGTCAAGCAAATTTAATGCGTAACAAAAAAATATAGGGTGACGCTTGCCACCCCTTTATTTTGCACATTCAGTCTGCCTTCATCGATGCCATTTGATATTTCAAATGGCATCAGCATCATTCTTCGAAGCAATTGTATGTTTCAAGGATATATTTACCGATTTTGTAAAGCAGGTTCACCGCTTGTTTTTTGAGCTTTAAGGGCGGGCTTTGCCGTTTGGTGACGGTTTCCCCGTTGTGCTCCCACGCTTTGCGGCCAAACGGCCAGGTGTGATGATGACAGTCGCCGAAGTTATCCGCGATATGCAGACCTTTCAGCTTATCACCGAGTGCCACGATGTTGTCATACTGACCGATCTCACGTGCGACAAGGTCAATATTACCGTGTGCGGTATCCCAGCAGGCGCAAAGCAGCGGATGGTCCATAAAATCAAGGAAATCACGCATCACGGCGACGGTGGAGCAGTTGCTCGGTGTGAGAGCGACCGTAAACGGCATCGTCGTGAAACCCGTTATTCCTGCCGATTGGGATAGGGTGACAAGACTCGAACAGTTTCTCTTGCCGCCTTTTCCCGCCTTGCTTGCGCTCGTTCTTGCAAGGCGACAGCCTTACTGCAAACATCGCGCTTCGCCTTTCGGAAAAAGTCGTCGAAGAGAAACTCTTCGACCTGACAAATTAAGAATTTTTTGGAGAGGCGAAGCCGAAGAGTGCAGTAATACTGCCGTATTACAAACGATGAGGCAAGAAAAAACGGAAAATTATTGTTTGTCAGGCGTGACAGGTTCGAATCTTGTCACCCTAAGGTGACGCGAGTAATCCGAACCTGTTTTTAAAAGGCGGATTTCCGTTCACCCTTCGTTAAAATACTCGCAAATACATACAGTATTTGCTCCGTTTTTGCCTCGATTGACCTGAAAATCCGCTCTTTTTAAAAATCTCC
>JAZUAN010000026.1:0-22359 GCA_045638005.1 Acutalibacteraceae bacterium
GGTTTTTGTTGATTTATTCAAATAACGCGGTGGACAAATAGCGGTCGCCTGTGTCGGGGAGTAGGGCCACGATGGTTTTGCCCTCGTTTTCGGGGCGTTTTGCGAGAGTGATCGCCGCGTGCAGAGCAGCACCCGATGAAATGCCGACCAGGATACCCTCTTTTTTGCCGAGCAGCCGAGCGCTCTCAAATGCATCCACGTCCGTTACCGGCATCACCTCGTCGTACACCGCTTTATCCAAAACACTCGGTACAAAGTTAGCGCCGATACCCTGAATACCGTGCGCGCCCGCCGTGCCACCGGATAACAGCGGGGAAGAGGCAGGCTCCACCGCCACCACTCGGATAGCGGTGTTTTTGGATTTGAGGTACTGACCGACGCCGGTGATAGTGCCGCCTGTACCGACACCCGCGACAAAAATATCCACGCATCCGTCGGTATCTTCCCAAATCTCGGGACCGGTGGTGTCAAAATGCGCCTGCGGATTGGCGGGGTTATCAAACTGCGCGGGAATAAAGGCGGACGGCAATGCCGCCGCGAGCGTTTTAGCCTTTTCAATCGCACTTTTCATACCGAGTTTGCCGTCGGACAATTCCACTTTTGCACCGTAAGCGCGCATCAATGCTATGCGTTCTTTTGACATGGTATCCGGCATCACGATGATACACTTGTATCCGCGCGCTGCCGCCACCGCTGCCAGACCGATGCCCGTATTGCCTGAGGTCGGCTCGATGATGACCGTGTCTTTGTTCAGTTTCCCCTCACGCTCGGCGGCATCCAGCATCGCTTTCGCAACGCGGTCTTTCACCGAGCCGGCGGGGTTGAGATATTCGAGTTTTGCCACCACTTTTGCGCGCAGACCCAGTTCGTTTTCAATGTGGGTCAACTCCAAAAGCGGCGTATGACCGATCAGTTGATCGGCGGCGGTATAAATCTTCGGCACAAAACCACTTCCTTTGTCAGTATTGTACCAACAATACACTTTCACTGTCAATAGGAAAAACGCCCCACCGTAGGGTGGGGCGTTTTATCAAATCAAAATACTGACCACGCGCCAGCCGCGGAGAGGCGGCAGGTTTTCAATCTCGCAGGAGCGGTGTTTGACATACGCGGGCAGACGAGAGTTCATGTAATTGAGGATCATCGCTTTGGTGAACATGCCGTCCGGTTTATGGTCGTTGTAAAAACCGCCGCCTAAACGGAAGCGGCGAGATGCATTTTGTGGACAGAACAGTGCCGTTCAAAGCCAATACACTCATCTATTATCCTGCGGGCTGTACCTATCTGCCGTTGCCCGACGAACAAGATCCGCCGCAGTTTGTGACCATCAATTTTGATTTCGATCGCACTCATGCGCATATCACCGAGACGATTTCTCCCGCGCCCGCAAACTGTTTTGAAATCGGCGCGGCACTCAACAGCCATCTTGGCTGCGGGCGCATGCTGTACCAAAAGCCGTTTGTCTTGCAACACATGGGGGATTTAAAAGGTGCTTTTCTGGAAATTGCGGAAACCTTTTCGCGAATGTCCGAGTCGTCAAAAGAAACCGCAGAAGCGCTGCTCCAGTATGTGCTGTGCCGCTTATCCGACCGCAAGGAGCAGGAAAAAGATACTTTGTATAACCGTGTACTGGAATATATCGCACTCAACTATGCGACCATTGAGAACAACGATCAGGTAGCGCAGGCGCTTAACTATCACCCTTACTACATCAATCAGTATTTCAAAGCGCAAAGCGGCAAGACTTTGCACAAGTATATCATGGAATGGCGCTTGCAAAAGGGCGCGCAGTTGCTGCGCAGCAGTACACAGAGTATTGCGGATATCGCGCATACGGTAGGCTTTAAAAACGCTGACCATTTTTCCAAGTGCTTTACGCAACAATATCACATTATCCCTACCCGCTTTCGGCGGACAGCAATGCTGGTGTGAAAGAAAATTGTACACATCTGCAAACGGCAGCTATCCACCGTGATCAGCGAATCATAATCCACGCGTAAGAAAAGCGAGGATATCTCTTTTTTGAGATATCCTCGCTTTTTGTGATGGTAAACTTATTTAATCACTTCGCCCATAGCACCGGGGGCAACGCAGCCGGCGTTGGACTCGTCGGTATCGATGTGCATGGCGAGCGCGAATTTATCGCTCACGCGGACAACAACGTCACCGAAGACGATAGAGCGGTCGCCGCCCTCGACCTTCACACTGACAACGTCCTTGTCAGCAAGACCCATCTCAGCGGCGTCAGCGGTGGTCATGTGAATGTGACGCTTCGCGGCGATAACGCCTTCTGCGATTTCCACTTCACCCGCGGGACCGACCAGCTTGCAAGCGCCGGAGCCGGCGATATCGCCCGACTCACGGATGGGAGCAGCAACACCGATGGAACGAGCATCGGTTAAAGAGATCTCTACCTGCGTCGCGGGACGAGTAGGACCTAAGATGGAAACACCGGTGAGGGTTTTCTTGGGACCGACAACGTCAACACGCTCTGCGCACGCATACTGACCCGGCTGGGACAGATCCTTTTTCTTGGTGAGCTCATAGCCCTTACCAAACAGGATCTCCAGATCTTTTTCGGACACGTGTACATGGCGTGCGGAGGTTTCGACTAATACTTTGGACATATATAGCACTTCCTTTTATGTATTTTACGATAGTATTGTACCGCAAATATCTTGTTTTTTCAAGAGAAAATGTGGTATCTTATAAAAAAGGGGGGTATGCACATGGAATTTACCACTTTGGAAAAGTTAAAAGACACCTGTTTACAATGCGAAAAGTGCGCGCTTGCCAAAACACGACAGCATGTGGTGTTCGGCATGGGTGCCCCAAACGCGGAAATTCTGTTTATTGGGGAAGGGCCCGGTGCAAACGAGGATAAAGAAGGGTTGCCGTTTGTAGGCGCAGCGGGAAAACTTTTGGATCTCATGTTGGACGCTGTTGGTCTGTCCCGCGAGAAAAACGTGTATATCGCCAATATTGTCAAGTGCCGCCCGCCGCAAAACCGCGACCCTGAAGCTCAAGAGCAGGAGGCGTGTATCGGCTGGCTCAAAGCGCAGGTGTCCATTCTGCGTCCGAAAATCATTGTGTGTCTGGGACGCATTGCGGCTTGCCGTATCATTGACCCCGATTTCAAGGTCACTCGTCAGCACGGACAGTTTGTCGAGCGTAAAGGTGTGTATATGATGGGAACCTTCCATCCCGCCGCTCTCTTGCGCAACCCGAGCCAAAAGCCGGACGCATTCGCTGATTTTCTCGCACTCCGCGACCTCATTCCGCGCGTGTGCGAGCATACGGAATTTTTGGAGATGTAAAATAAACAGCGATGCATCAAACGATGCATCGCTGTTGCTTTTCATTCTGCTTTTGGCCCCAAAACGGAAACCTCATCCGCAAAGATGCAGGCAAAGTATTCCTGCACCGTGGTAATGGGGGTATCAGACAGCACCGCTGTACGCGCCACGTCCTCTACTTTGTGCGCATCTGAGCCGCTGGAAATGCCCAGGTGATACTGTTTTGCCACCTCGCGCGCCCAGACCTCGTGATCGGGGTTGAAATGGCGGATGTGTCCGTTGATTACCTCAAGCGCATCTACGTTTTCGGGGTCCGGTTCGCAATGTTGACCCGCGCGATACGGATGCGCCTGCACGAGATACAGTCCGTTCTCACGAAGCAGCGTGTGCAGCTCGGAAACATTCAAATCGGGCAGCTCGGGGTGATCGAGGAAAAACTGCGGGCCTGCACCGACCGCCAAATAGTGGTTGACGTTCTCATCAAACGAAAATTCGGGAGACGGCAACACATACATGCCGTATTTTTTAGCTTCCTCCAACGCGGAATGATACCCTTTGAAAAAGTTTTCCACCACTTCTTCCCAGGGAGGATTGCCCATCCATTCAAGCACGATCTTTGCGAAATGGTCGGCGATAAGCAGGGTGGTATACCCTGCCTCATGATACAACCGCACCATCTCTGCCGCAGGCACTTTACCACAACGGCTGCCTTCTTCGGTGTGCAAATGTGCTTCGGTTTTATACATACGCTTCACCTCACATCTTTTTCTATTATCGCACAAAAGCGTGTATTCTTCCAGTGCTAAAACAGACAAAAAGCAGATATTCCGTCGGAATATCTGCTTTTTTTAAAAAAATTTACCGTTCTTCTCGGAAATAGGGGAGACCGAGGCTTTGCGGCGGCTGATGCTCACGCTTTTTACGCATGCTGGTGATGATCAGCACGACGAGGGTTACGATGTACGGGAGCATTTTGAACAGTTCCTGAGTCGCATCACCCAAGCCGTGAATGTAGTTATTTGCATTACACAGCGCGCCGAACAGGAACGAGCCGAAGATCGCCATGGTGGGCTTCCACAGTGCAAAAATAACCAACGCGATCGCCATCCAGCCGCGATCACCAAACGCGTCGTTAGACCACACGCCGTTGGCATACGCCATCACGTATTGCAGACCGCCCAGTCCCGCGATCGCACTGCCGATGCAGGTCGCCACATATTTATAGCGGGTGACGTGGATACCGGCGGCATCTGCGGTAGCAGGGTTTTCGCCCACAGCGCGCAGATTGAGACCGACGCGGGTGCGGTTGAGCACAAAGGACACGATAAGCGCTACAACAATGGACATATAGGTTAGAAAATCATGCGAAAGGAATATCTCGCCAAACCAACCGAGATCATCGGCGAAAGGCAGGCTCACACGGAAGAAAGAACTGGTTTTGGTCAGGATGATGGAGGGCATATCGCTGTCCACCAGCTTGATAAGCGAGCCGCCGAAGAAGTTACCGATGCCGATACCAAAGGTGGTGAGGGCAAGGCCGGTCACGTTTTGGTTGGCGCGTAGGGTGACAGTCAAAAAGCTGTAAATAAGTCCCATCAGTATAGAGCCGAGGATGGAGGACAGCAACGGAATCAGAATGGAAAGTGCCGGATTCATATTGGCAAGATCGTTGCCGCAGGCGTTTTCATACAGGAAAGCACCGATAACGCCGCCGATGCCGCCAACGTACATGATACCGGGAATACCGAGATTCAAATGACCGGATTTTTCGGTGACAATCTCACCGGTGGAGCCGTACAAAAGCGGCACACCGAGCGGGATAGCGCTGCTGATAAAAGCTGTAAGCATGCTCATGCCGCACCCTCCTTTTTCGAATGACGGATTTTCACAGTATAGCGAATGAAGAATTCACAACCCACCAAGAACAAAATGACGATGCCTGCAACAATGTCAGCGTACGAGCCGTTGAGGAAGAAGGAGTCTGCAACCTTTGCGGCACCGGTTTGCAGGAAGGTCACAAGACCGGACATAAACGCCATAATGAACGGGTTGAACTGGCCGAGCCAGGAGACCATGATAGCGGTAAAGCCCTGTCCGCCCACCGTATCGGTGTTGATGGAGTGGTCGGTGCCGGAGACTAACAGCATACCCGCGATACCGCACACAGCACCCGAGATCAGCATGGTGCGAAGGATGACCGTTTTCACGTTAATACCGATATAACGGGCGGTGTTCTGGCTTTCGCCCACAACCGCGATCTCATAGCCATGCTTGCTGTATTTCAGGTAGATAAACATCGCAACCATCAAGGCGACCACTATCAGGATATTCAGCAAATACGGCTGACCCGCGATCACCGGCAGATTACCGGTGGATACCGGCTGGATAATACCGGAGCCTTTACCGGTGAGATACACATAATACGCAACGATCTGGGTTGCGACATAGTTCATCATCAGAGTAAACAGCGTTTCATTGGTGTTATACTGCGCTTTGAAAATAGCGGGAATGATGCCCCAGATAGCACCGGCAAGGGTGCTCAGCACCAGGATAAAGAGGACGAGCATCCATTCCGGCATAGCGCCGCCCAGTTCCACCATACATACCATGGCGACAAGACCGCCGATGAGCGCCTGTCCTTCTGCACCGCAGTTCCAGAATTTCATCTTAAACGCGGGGGTAACGGCAAGGCTCAAACAAAGCAAGATGGCAGTTTGCTGTAAGAAACGCCACAAGAGACTGAATTTACCTTCAAACAGACGACCGAAGGTACCTTTGAACATGATGTTGAAAACTTCAAAGAAATTTTCGCCGGTCAGCAGCGTGGAGAGCACGCCGCACAGCAAGAAGCCAATCAAAATCGCCGAAAGGCGGATCAGCCAGGCTTTCCACCACAGCATATCATCACGTTTTGCGATATGCAGCAACGGCTCGCGGTGATGTTTTGCAACTGTTTTCTCAGCCATCCTGCTCACCTCCGTTTTCAACTTCGATGGGATCGGTTTTGGTCATCAAAAGTCCGATCTGCTCTTTGGTAGCGGTGCGGGCGTCTACAACACCGGTGACCCTGCCGGAGCCGATGACCAAAATGCGGTCACACAGATCCAGCAACACGTCCAGATCTTCGCCGACGAAGATAACTGCAACGCCTTTTTCTTTCTGTTCGTTGAGAAGATTGTAAATAGTATAAGAGGAGTTGATATCCAGTCCGCGTACCGGATATGCCGCCATCAGTACGGTGGGAGCAGCGGCAATCTCACGACCGACCAGCACCTTTTGCACGTTACCGCCCGAAAGACGGCGCACGGGGGTGTTGGCGCTGGGGGTGACCACTTCCAATTCCTCAATGATGTGTTCCGCAAGGTCTCTGGGCGCCTTACGTTCCAAGAAAGCACCCTTGCCGCCACGGTAGCTGCGCAGCATCATGTTATCCACAATGTCCATGTTGCCCACCAGACCCATGCCAAGGCGGTCTTCGGGAACGAAGGACAACCGCACCCCCAGTTCTCTGATCTGTAACGGGGTCTTAGAACACAGGTTGTCCATGTTACCGGTCTGCGGGTTGTTATACAGCACAGCACCGCTGTCGGTTTTCTGCAAGCCGGCGATCACTTCCAGCAACTCGCGCTGACCCGATCCGGCAATACCCGCGATGCCGAGAATTTCGCCTGCATTGGCGGTGAAGGACACGTCATCCAGCACCAGTGCGCCTTCGCGGTTGGAGCAATCCACGTGATGCACTTCCAAACGCGGCACAACATCTTTGGGCTCCGAACGGTGGATATCCAGTTGGATCTTTTTACCCACCATCATTTCGGTAAGCTCGGATTCGTTAGTTTCAGCCGTGTTAACAGTGCCGATATATTCACCCTTACGCAGCACGGCGACCTTGTCGGACAACGACAACACCTCATGCAGTTTATGGGTGATAATAATGATCGCCTTGCCATCGTCGCGCATGCGGCGGAGAATGGCGAACAGTTTTTGTGTTTCCTGCGGGGTGAGCACGGCGGTAGGCTCGTCCAAAATAAGGATATCTGCACCGCGGTACAGCACTTTGATAATCTCCACCGTCTGTTTTTCGGAAACCGACATAGTGTAAATCTTCTTTTTCGGATCCACCTCAAAGCCGTACCGCTCGCAAATTTCGCGCACCTGCTTTTCGGTGGCTTTCAGATCGAATTTCCCCTCATCTTTTAAGCCGAGCGCAATGTTTTCGGCTGCGCTGAAAACATCGACCAGCTTGAAATGCTGATGGATCATACCGATTTTGTAATCGAAAGCATCCTTCGGAGATGCAATTACCGCTTCCTCGCCACCGATAAAGATCTGTCCTTCATCGGGGAAGTAAATACCGGAGATCATGTTCATCAGCGTGGTTTTGCCGCTGCCGTTCTCGCCGAGGATAGAAAGAATTTCCCCGCGGCTGACGGTCAGGTTGACATTTTTATTTGCAACCACACTGCCAAAGGTTTTAGTGATATTTTTGAGCTCGATAGCTACATTCTTTTCCACCAGTGACCCCTCCTTTTATAATTCTCAAGATCACGCTGTGCATTTGTACAGCGCAGTATTCAAAATTATAAATTTTCAAAAGGCGGGGCAGTGTTGGTGCCCCGCCTTTTGATGAAAGTCTAATTGTTATCAGCCGTAGTTGCGGTCCAGCAGATTGATGCCATCGATTTCGATATCGAAGTACGGGCCGGAACGATGCTTGGACTCGTAGAACACACCATTTTCGATAACCTCGGTGTCTTTCTCATAAGCAGCGTCGAAGTCAACGTCAGCTTTGTAAGAAGCGAGTTTCTCGCCCTTCACGGTGAAGTTAGCGGTATCAAACACGTTGATGGTGCCGTCTTTCAGACCTTTTTCCACTTCGGCGAGCTTCTCAGCGGTGCCGGCGGCAACGTTTTTGCCGAGCTCGGTCAGCGCAACAGCGCCGTTCTCCAAGGTGCCGGTCCAGTCAACAGCGATCTCAGCGTCGTTCTTGACCTGGGTGATCATGTACTCGAAGTAGGGCACCCAGTTGATGCGGGAGGAGATGAGGAAGGTTTCCGGGCAAGCAGCAGCGGTGGAACCGTGGTAGGAAACGTTCGGAACCTTCGCGTTCTCACAAGCGGTGGGAGCACCCATGGAGTCAGCATGCTGGGAAATCAGCACGCAGCCGCCGTCGATGAGCGCCTGAGCAGCCTGTTTTTCTTTCTCTTCGTCATACCAGGAACCGGTGAACTTAACATCCATGGTCACTTCCGGTACGATGGACTTAGCGCCCAGGTAGAAAGAGGTGTAACCGGACATAACCTCAGCGAAGGTGAAAGCACCGACGTAACCCATCTTCGGAACGATGGTGGAATCGGCAGCCATCATCTCTTTGAGTTTGAGACCGGCAACAACGCCCGCCATGTAGCGGCCTTCGTAGATAGAAGCAAACGCGTTGTGGAAGTTTTTGAGACCGGCGGTGTGAGCCTGCGTACCGGTAGCATGGCAGAATTCCACGTCCGGATACTCCTCGGCGGCCTTCATGAGGAAGGACTCGTGACCGAAGCTGTCGGCGAAGATGATATCACATTCTTCAACCTCGATGAGTTCTTTCGCTGCATCGTAGCAAGCGTTGGACTCGGGGATCTGGGTCTTCTGCACCATGGTGACGCCCATGTTCTCGCAGGCTTTTTTCGCAGCATCGATGAAGTTCTTGTCGTAAGTAGAATTTTCATCATGCAGGAAGATGAAGCCGACCTTCAGATCGGATTTGGCAGCTGCATCATCATCGGTTTTAGCACCGCAAGCGGCGAGACCGAAGACCATGAGCACAGCCAGGATGAGTGCCAGGATCTTTTTCATGTTTCTTTCCCCCAAATTTTTTATTTCCACGGACTTTTGTCCGCAGTTAACAAAACTCAACGCCCTTTTCGGGATCCATCGACGCGATACGCGCCAGCGATTCTACGCGGATACCTTTATCGCGGATGAGCTGTCCGCCCGGCTGGAACGCTTTTTCAATCACGATACCGCAACCGACCAACGTGGCGCCCGCATCCTTTACCAGTGCGGTCAGACCGAGCAGCGCGCTGCCTTCTGCAAGGAAATCGTCGATAACGAGCACGCGATCCTCGGGATGCAAAAACGATTTCGATACGATGATGTCATAATTTTTTTTGCGTGTAAAAGAAGTCACGGGCGCAGTATACACGTCGCCCGCAATATTCACACTCATACTTTTTTTGGCAAAAACCACCGGCACGCCGAAATACTGCGCAGCGATGCAAGCGATACCGATACCGGACGCTTCGATGGTCAGAATTTTATTGATCTTGCAGTTTTTAAACAAACGGTGGAATTCCTTGCCGATTTCGCAGAGAAACTGCACATCAATTTGATGGTTGAGAAAACCGTCCACTTTTAGTACGTTACCTTCGTAAACCTTGCCCTCTTTGCGGATCTTTTCCTCTAAAAGTTGCACGGCAACTCCTCCCTTGATCGATCAATAAAACAACCACTCTCATATTACCAAATAATAAAAGAAAAATCAATAAGAATTTACATAAAAAGCGCAAAAAAGAGATGGTTTTCGCCATCCCTTTTTGTGATCAATTTTCCGAATGCAAACTGTCGTATGCCTCTTGTAAAGTTTCGCAAGAGGCGCACAGGCGTTTTGTTTCATCCTCGGTGAGATGCAACGGCAGCACACGTCTGATACCGTTGCGGTTGACGATGCAGGGCATGCCCGCAAATACACCGTTACAGCCGGGGATATCCAGTTTCGCGCTGACCGTCAGCACGCTGTTTTCGTCGCCGAGTATCGCGCGGGTGATGCGCACCATTGACATGCCGATGCCGTAATAGGTTGCTCGTTTTGCTTCAATGATTTTCTGTGCGGCACCGCGCACCTCGTTTTCGATCTCGCGGACCTGCTGCATATCGCAAAAACCGTCCTCGCAGTAATCGCAAATGGGGCGGGTGGCGAGCATTGCCTGCGACCACGGTACAAATTCGCTGTCGCCGTGCTCGCCGATAACGTACGCGTGTACGTTGCGGGGATCCACCGAAAAATGGTTGCCGATCAAATACCGCAGGCGCGCGGTATCCAGCGTGGTACCCGTGCCGATAACGCGGCGGGCATTAAAGCCGGACAGTGCACAGGTGATGCGGGTCATGATATCCACCGGATTGGTGGCGACCAAGAAAATGCCGTTAAAGCCGGACTCGGTCACCGGCTCAACAATGGAGCGGAACACCGCCTCGTTACGGCGTAAAAGATCCAGTCGCGTCTCACCGGGTTTTTGTGCCACACCGGCACAGATTGCCACAATATCTGCGTCATGGCAATCGCGGTAATCGCCCGCGTAAATACGCATGTGCGAGCCGGAGAAAGCAAGACCGTGGTTTAAGTCCATCGCTTCCCCCTCGGCGCGTTTGCGATCAATATCAATGAGCACCAGCTCATCGCAGACGTTTTGATTAAGCAGTGCATAGGCGTAGCTCATACCCACCATACCGGTGCCGATGAGCACCACCTTGCGTTTGTCGCTGGTCGTCATAAGAAAGTCCTCCAAACTTTTGAAAAAATATTAGGAAAATGACACAATTATTTCACAAATATGGTATACTTTAATCATGTGCATGGTTAGTATACGCATTTTAGCGTTAAAAAGCAAGAGAAAGGCGTGAGAAATATGGAGGAAACCGCAAAAACCATCCTCATCGCAGACGATGAGATCCGTATGCGGCGAGTCATCGCAGACTATCTCGCCATCAAGGGATATAAAACGGTGGAAGCCGCCAACGGTACCGAAGCTGTGATGCTGTTCCTAAGCACGCCCATTGACCTGATACTGTTGGATGTGATGATGCCGCAGATGGACGGCTGGGAGGTTTGCCGCATCATCCGTCAAAAATCTGCTGTTCCCATCATCATGCTCACCGCCAGAGGAGAGGAAGAGGATGAACTGCAAGGCTTTTCTCTGGGTGCTGACGAATATATCGCAAAACCGTTCAGCCTGAAAATATTGCTCGCCCGCATTGAAGCGGTGTTGCGCCGCGGGCAGGCGGAGGCTGTGCCGTCGTCGGTAGTATCACCGGCTGGCGACCTCAGGGTGGATACCGTGGGACGCGAGGTGTTTGTGAAGGGTAAAAAGATTGAGTTGACCTATACCGAGTTTGAGTTGCTCACCTTTTTGATGCAGAATGCGGGTATCGCCTTGTCGCGGGACAAGATCCTTGACAACGTGTGGCGGTACGATTATTACGGAGATGCGCGCACGGTGGATACCCATATCAAAAAATTGCGCGCAAAGCTGGATGCCTGCGGTGAATATATTAAAACTATCCGCGGTATCGGTTATAAATTTGAGGTGACGAGATGAAATTACGGCAACTGAAAGCAACGCTTGCGCCGCATTCTATCGTATGGCGGTTGTTTGGCAGTATTGCCGCGTGTATTGCGGTGCTGCTGATCGTTATTTTGTTACTCAACACCTTTGCGCTGAAAACGTATTACATACAGGAAAAGCAGGACAGTATTACCGAGACCTTTCTGGATATTAACGAGGTGTGCAAGTCCACGCAGATGCTCGAGGAGCGGCTGACCTATTTAAAAGACAATACTACGTTGTCGGTCATCATTTGGGCGAACCGACAGATATTGTACAGCACCCAAAACCAAGAGCGGTTCTCCTTGCCCGCCGAGCTGCGGCTGGAATGCGGGGAATACCTGTTCAGCGAGCGGCGTATAGATGAGCCTTTTAGCTTCATCACCCTGTTCGGCAAGATGGATAACGACTATTATATTATGCTGCGCACGCCGGTTGCCGCTATAGAAGAAAGTATTGGTATTTCCAACCGCTTTTTGATAACCTGCGGCGGTGTTACGCTGCTGTTGGCACTTATACTGGCATTTTGGCTCGCGCGCAGTTTCACAGGTCCTATTCGCAAGCTGTCAAAGGTCGCAGAGGATGTGGCAAGACTGGAATTTAATACCCCGCCGCCGGTGGACGGCAAGGATGAACTGTCCGCGCTGGGGCGCAGTATTTATACCATGTCCGCCGCGCTGGAAAGCACCATCACCGATTTAAAGAATGCCAACCTGCGTCTGCAATCGGACGTGGAGCAGAAAACGCAGCAGGCCGAGGCGCACCGCGCGTTTATCCGCAACGTATCCCATGAGCTAAAAACGCCGATCGCGCTGATCTCTACCTACGCGGAGGGGCTTAAAGAGGATATTGCCGGCAACCGCGAGGATTATTGCGCTGTCATCGAGGACGAGGCGCAGAAAATGTCCGAGCTTATCCGTCGCATGACCCTGCTTATGCAACTGGAATCGGGCAGCGAGCAGCTGTCTGTTGAGCGGTTTGACGTTTCCGAGCTGCTTATCAATCTGATGGAGCGGTTAAAAACACGGTTTCCGGACAGCACGGCAACCTTGCAACCGCCGTCTGCCGTACCCGTGCTTGTGTGGGCAGACAGCTTCTTGATGGAAAATGTGCTCACTAACTTTCTCACAAACGCGTTCCACCACGTTGCGGAAAATGGTTTGATAGTGGGGCATATTGCACCTGCCGAAAACGGCAGGGTGCGCATTTCTGTGCTCAACACCGGTAAACACATTCCGGAAGCAGACCTGCCCAAGATTTGGGATAGCTTCTATAAAGTGGATAAGGCCCGCACCCGCGCATACGGCGGCTCGGGCATCGGACTTTCGGTGGTGGCAGCCATTATGAAAGCGCACCGCATGCCGTACGGCGTGTTAAACCGCACCTCCGCAAGCGGCGAGACTGCTGTGGAGTTTTACGTTGAGCTGGAAACCAAATAAAGGAAAAATCGTCTTTGGTGTATGGATGGAATTACTAAGGATAACGAAAAAGCTGTGTGGAATTTCCACACAGCTTTTTCATTTATTGGATGGTTTTTTGTTGTATTGGTATTGTTATTTTGATTCTCCTGCGCAAGGGAATCATGGTCATTCTGCAAGGGGGAAATACGTGGGGAGAGTGTCCAATTTTTCGATGGATACGATACGCAGTGATTCCAGTTGTTTGCTGTTTTCGGAACGGATATAACCATCCCAATACATTTCTCCATCGGGCTTGCAGACGACCAATTCGCCTTCGCCGGTATAGGTATAGGTTGTTTTCAAGTAACATTCGTGTGTCATATTAAGACTGAAATCGTGATATACGGTGAGGGTTCCATTTTTATCGTTGTGATAACCGACAACTTCACTCCCTGTCATGCCGCCCCAGCCGCCGGTGCATTCTTCATACATAAAAAAGCCATCGGCATAGCTCAGTTTGTCGGGACCAAGCACTTCATAACTGCCCTGCTGCTTGAGTTTCTCAAAATACGAATTGGTGACGGCGAACTTCTTGCACATTGCTTGTAAGACCACGTTTTCAGGGATTTTATAATAGCAATACATCACTTCGGTATCTTCATGGGTGAAGTATTGTTTGAGGTCGAGACTATGTATCGCTTCTTCCACCAACAAATTATAACTCAAAGAGCCGTCGTCGTTGAAATAAACGTCCGACGAGAGCCAAAGGCACGCTGCGGTATAATATTTCATTAGCGGCTTCATTGTGGGCGTTGTCGGTACTGTCGTTGTGGTTGCCTTCGTAGTCGACGTAGTCGTTTTCGGCGCTGTTGTTACGGTGGTTGCCTTCGTAGTGGTCGTAGTCGTTTTCGGCGCGGCTGTTGTGGTAGTTGCCTTCGTAGTGGTCGTAGTCGTTGCCGGCGCGGCTATTGTGGTAGTCGACGTGGCCGTTGTCGTGGTTGTTATCGGTGCGGCTGTTGTTGTGGTTGCTTCCGTTTTGGTGGTTACCATGGTTTGGGATACGGTAGTGTGCGTCGTTGTTGCGTCAGTTCCCGTTGTGTCGGTGGACGTTATACCGGCATCTGTCGTGTTCTTGGTACATCCGGTAACGGTCAGCGTCAACAAAAAGGCTATTACAAGACACAGCACGCGTTGTTTCATAAAATCCACCCCTCTGTTAAGATGCTTTTATTATATCATCGTCTATCGCGTTATGCAAGACAAAAAGTACCATCTGTACTCTTAATCTTCCAATCCCAGTATAAGACCAAATCCAAGCCCCATCAGAATTTCTGCGACCGTCCAGCCGCTTTCCACTGCACAAGCGCCCCAACCCACGTCGTGCGGCATACCGTATGCTTCGCGGCGATCAAGATCGATACCACGACACCAGCAACCGTCAAAAAGCGGGTTTTCCGCTTTTCATGGCGGTCTCCACCTGCAAACGCAGATCAATCGGCATATCCACCGAAGCGGTACTAGTACCGCCCAGCAACGCGACCGCGTCAAGTTCATATTGCAAAAAGTAGCAAAACAGCAAACAATTTTGCGATGAATTGCAAAGTACAGCACGAAAAAAGACCTCCCGCAGGAGGTCTTTTCAGGATCATTTTTGTTTTTGCAACGCCTTTTTGACAGGACAGGCGAGTGAGACGGCGGCAACCATTTTCACAATGTCGCCGGGCAGAAAGGGGAGCACGCATGCGATAATTGCTGCCCACAAGGTGACGTCCGTAGACAGCACAAACCAGGCGACCCCGCACACGTATAAAAGAGCGGTGCCGATAAGCAGTGCCAGTCCCCAAAGCAGCGGGCGTTTATCTCCGAAACGGCGGCAAAGAAAGCCGGCGAGCAAGACGCAGGGCAGGTAGCCTATGAGAAACCCGCCGGTAGGGCCGATAAAGGCTTGTATGCCGCCTACGAAACCGGAAAACACCGGCACGCCCACAGCGCCAAGCAGCAGATACACCGCTACAGAAGCGGTGCCCCACCCGCCGCCCGCAAGCAGTGCGCAAAGGTACACGCCAAAACTCGAAAGGGTAAGCGGGATACTGCCGATGGGCAGAGAAAAAGGAGAAATGATAGCAAGCAAGGCTGCCAGCAACGCGGCAACGATCTGATGATGCAAAACGATTTTTTTCATAGTCGCAGGCTGACCTCCCCGGAGGATAGCGTTTTCTTCCCGACATCGGTCTCAACAATAAGCGCGCCGGCATCGTCAATGGCGATTGCTCTCGCCGCAAAGGTTTCATTCCCGCGTATTACCGTGACCATGTTGCCTAATACCGCCGAGCGACGGCGGTTTTCCTCCAGAAATGCACCGCTATCCATCTGAGTGAGCACCGTTTCCAGTTCGCCGAGTATTGCGGCGATCAAGGCTGCACGGTCGGGCGCTTCGCCGCATTCCCGCAAAAGCGAGGAGGCGGTTTCGTCAATCTCCGATGGGAAGTGGAGGGTGGATACGTTCACTCCGATGCCGATGATGGCAAAATGGTAGCCGCCGTTGTCGTTTGGCGTACCCTCGGTTAAAATACCGCACACCTTTTTGCCGTTTATAAGAAGGTCATTGACCCATTTGATTTGCACTTGTGCGGGGATAAGGCTTTCGATGGCTCTTGCAACCGCCACCGCCGCCGCAGTAGTGAGCAAGCCGACCTTTTCTGCTAAGAGATCTTCCCGCAGTATCACACTCATGTACACACCGCTGCCGCACGGCGAAAAAAAGCTGCGTCCGCGTCTGCCGCGTCCCGCCGATTGATGATCGGCGATGATAACGGTACCGTGCACAGCATTTGCAGCAGACGTTTTGGCGGTGTCATTGGTAGAGGGGAGGAGCGGGTAGACATAAAGCGTATTTCCAAGTGTTTTTGTATGTAACAGCGCTTGTACCGCATTAGCGGTCAGCGCAGTATCTGTATGTGCCATACTCCACCTCCTTATATTAAAAAATATTGCCAAACAACGGCTTTTCCGAGCGACGCAATTCGCTGAGATAAAATCGACAGCGCGCAATCTCCGCAAAAAAATGTGCAGGATCCTGCTGCTGCAATAAAATCGGTAGTTGGGTTGCGCTTTCCCGCAGCGGAAAGCTGTCTATATGGCGGGAAAGGCATGCCAACTGTTCGGTGATATGGATACATTCATCCCGAAATGCTTCTGCTTTTTTTATGGCGGAGGCATCCTCCCGCCTTGCTGCTGTTTCCACGGCAGTAAGGCTGTTTTCCAACTGCTCCACGGCGGAAAGTTGCCAAAAGAGCGCACTCACGCACGAGGCGATGACAAATAAAAGAATACCCACGGCGATCCAAAGACGTTTCATACGCTTTCCTCCCCGCTGATGGATTTTCCATTATCGGTGAGGATAAAAAAACTGCCGCCGGCAGAAAGGGTCATCAAAAATACGTCCTTTTGCAAAACGCCCTTGCGTATAAGAAACGCACCGATAGTCTGCGCACTTTTACCGCAAAGTTCCAATCCCCACGGGCAAAAAGCACCGTCTGCAATAACCAGAGCGGGCATGCCTGTGCTTTTACGGACCGCGTTCACGTCACTGCAGTTGACGGGGCGGAATGCGGGGAGCAGATACAGCGTGACGTGTCCGTTGCTCTCTACCACCGCGTATTCCACTTCGCTGATATCAAAGCAGTTTTGCAGACGCAGCGCTTCCATGAGATCATCCACTGACAGCCGCAGCTTTTTAAGTGCCGCTACGTCCAAAACGCCGTCTTTGATGACCGGCACCGGATTGCCGCTGACAAGCCGTTCAAAGGCGGGACATTTCATCATGATGACCGACGACAGTAATTCCAGCGCCACCAATACCAGCATGGGTAGAATGCCGTGCACCAAAGGGGTGCCGGTTTCCTGCATAGGTACGGCAGCGAGGTCGGCAATGAGTAATGCCACCACCAATTCGGAAGGACGCAGCTCGCCGATCTGCCGCTTGCCCATCACGCGGATGGCGGCGACGATCAAAACATATATAACAACGGTGCGGATCGCACAAACCAACATACGGCACCCTCCTTTTTATATTAGGGTGCCGAAAACAGACGTATTTATGCGATAAGGATACCTTTTTCCGCTAAAAAGATCAGCAGTGCAAACTGTAAGATAGCAATGCAAGGAATACCAAATTTGAACTTCGCCTTGCGCAGTTTATGGTGCGCTGCATACATAGCAAACCATACACCGATAGCGGCGCCTGCCGCCGCAAGTGCGAAAAGTGTTGATTCGGGGACACGCTTTCTGCCTTTGATGGCTTGCGTTTTGTCCGAAACCATTACCAATGCACCGATGATATTGGTTATCGTCAAATACCATATCAGCCATTCGGGCATATTTACAACTCCTTACTCATATCAATATGCATCATATTATAAAGCAAAAAAACGGAAAGTGCAAGGTGATAGCATGCGATTTTTTACGATAATATTGTGTTTTGTTACGACTTTTTGCGGCTGTGCGTATGCGGATGCATCGCCTGACCCCTTACCGCCCGCCACAAATGCTGCCGCGGATAATTTAAGGGGAATGTGGGTATCGTATCTCGAACTGGATGCGGCGTTTGAGGGTGCTGCGGCGGTTGATGCGGCGGCATATATCGACAGCGTGATGGAAACCTGCGCGGCGGATGGTTTTAACACGGTGTTTTTTCATGTGCGCGCAAAAAGCGACGCGTATTATTCGTCGACGATATTCAAAGCCGCGGAAAGTGCAGCAAAGCTGCTTGCCGCCGATTTTGACCCACTTGCATACGCGGTGGAAGCGGCGCATAAAAATGGACTTTCTCTGCATGCTTGGATCAACCCGTATCGGATTGGCAGCGATCGCTCAAAAGCGGTGTGTGAGGACATATACGAATGGGAGGGGAATTGGTATTACATTCCCACCTCCGCTACCGCGCAGCGGTATATTTTGCAGGGGGTGCGGGAGATCATACAAAACTATGCGGTGGATGGGGTGCAGTACGATGATTATTTTTATCCCTCCGGTCTGCCGCAGACGGCTTTGCCGTATGAAACACCGCCCGGCACGCTCTCGGTTTTAGAACTGCGCCGCGCCGCGGTGAGTGGATTGGTGGCAGCGACTTACAGTGCGGTGCATCAGCGGGAGGGGTGCCTTTTTGGGGTCAGTCCGGCGGCGGATATCAACCGCAATGAAACGGTGCTTTGCGCGGCGGTTTCCCATTGGTTGCGGCACAGCGGGTATGTGGATTATATCTGTCCTCAGGTATACAGCGGATTTGATAATGAAACGCTGCCTTTTTGCACCGCTATTGATGAATGGGCGGCGCTTGAACGTGCAGACGGTGTGCGGCTGTATGCGGGACTTGCTCTGTATAAAACAGGGGAGACGGACACCTTTGCGGGCAGCGGCAGCGGCGAATGGATAGAAGGTGGGGATATTCTCGCGCACCAGGCGGATTACGCGGAGAAAAAAGGCTATACCGGCATTGTGCTGTTCCGTTACAACCATTGGAAAGATGAGGCATCCGCGGTGCGGCAGGCGGAGGTGGAAGCCATGCGCGCGTATTTAGCACAATAGTCTTTGCCATTTACATATATTTACATATAGTACTTTTTGCGACACATATTGACACCTTTCTTGAAATTCGGTATACTGATAAGGTAATGCGAATTTTCAGAAAAGGAGGAAACGTCATGCATATACATACGCGAAGATGCGCTGTTGTGTTGGTGGTGCTTGTCCTCCTTTTTTCTTGTATCTGCGGTGTGTGCTCATCGGCATTTGCTGCTGAGGCGCAAAAAGGTATCGTATACGGACTGGATGTCGGCGGCGCTCTTAACGTGCGCGAAACTGCCGGGCTTGGCTCGGGAAGCAAAGTGATCGGCAAGCTGCAAAACGGAGATGAAGTCACGATACAGGGTACCGTGTCAGCGGATGATATTAAATGGTATAAGATCAAAACCGCAGACGGTAAGCTTGCGGGGTATGCCTCCTCCGAATACATCCGCATACAGGTGGAATACAAGCCGGATGCGAATTTTGAGGCGTATTTGACCGCTCAAAAGTTCCCCGAAAGCTATAAAGAAGCATTGCGTAACCTGCATGCGCAGTACCCCAACTGGGTGTTTGTCGCACAGCATTTAAATAAAACATGGAGCGAGGCGTTGGCAGCGGAAGCCGCCGTGGGACGCAGTTTGGTGCATTCTTCCGCCAAAGCCTCTTGGAAATCCATGGAATACGGCGCATACGATTGGAACAAAAAAGCGTATGTGGCATTTGATAGCGGTGGATGGGTCAGTGCACAACAGGAAGTGGTTGCGTACTACATGGATCCCCGTAATTTCTTGGATGAGACCTCTGTTTTCCAGTTTGAAAGTCTTTCCTATTCTACCGTACATACGGTGGATGGTGTTAAAAAGATCTTGTCCGGCAGCTTTTTGGAACCGCTTGCCGCAGACTTTGTCGAGGCGGCGAAAAGCACCGGCGTCAGCGCTTACCATCTTGCCTCCCGCGCGTTGCAAGAGCAAGGCAAAAGCGGTAACGCCCTAGGGACGGGTACTACACCCGGATATACGGGTTATTACAACATTTTTGATATCGGCGCGTATGCCGCAAACGGTTTGAGCGCTATCCAAAATGGTGCGCAGTATGCCAAGTCAAAGGGATGGGATACTCCGCAGAAATCTATTGTCGGCGGCGCGAGTCAGCTGGGAAAAGGCTATATTACCAAAGGGCAGGATACGCTTTATCTGCAAAAGTTTGACGTTGTGGATGGCGGTAACGGCTTTTATAATCATCAGTACATGACCAATGTTTCTGCCGCGGCATCCGAGGCGAAACTGATGAAACTCGCGTATACCGCGGACATGCTGAGCGGTGCACTTGTATTCAACATACCGGTGTATGCAGGTATGCCGTCTGCACCGTGTGTGTGTCCCACCTCTGACGGCAACAACGATAACACGCTTACAGCACTTTCTGTCAACGGTTATTCGCTGATCCCGACCTTCTCTCGCTATACCACCCAATATGAGGTGAATTTGCCCGCTGTTATCATGAACACCGAAGCCGGTACCACCACTGCGAGCGGCACGAGCGCGGGAACTACGGCCACAAAAAGCACCACTTCTTCCACGAATGTATCTACCTCTGTCATAACGTCTGTGACGACATCCAAGCAAACTACCGGCAGTACGGTTGCTGTGGCTGCGCGAGTGGCACCCGGTGGTACGACCACCACCAAATCCGGCAGCACCGCTGCATTAACAACAAGTGCTGCAACAACCACCACGACGCAGAGCAAGGATACCACTGTGCTGGGCGTAAAGGTCAATATCAAAGCGGTGGCCAGTGATAAAAATGCCGTGATTACCGGAGCGGGTGAGATCACACTTTCCGCTGTGGATACCGCGGTGAATATACAGGTGAAAGCGCCCAGCGGGCTGGTGCGCACCTATACGGTGCATATCCATTGTCCCGGCGCGGACGGTTCTCCTGTGATTAACGATACAAAGTATACGCTTGGCACCTACGTGACCGGCGTTGCGCCCGATACGACTGCTGTTACCTTGTTGAAGGAGTTGGCGGTGGAAAACGCTACTGCACAGGTAGTTGATGCTGACGGCGCGGCGGTGACAGGAAAGCTTGTCACCGGACACACCTTACAGATCATCGTCGGCGGCAAGGTGTTCTCCTCGTATCCGATAGTGATTTACGGTGACGTGAGTGGGGACGGCGCTGTAAGCTCGCGCGATCTGCTGATGGCGCAAAAGCATATTCTTGGTATTACCAAGCTTGAAGGCGCGCCGCTTGCGGCCGCGGACAGCGGCAAGGATGGCAAACTGACGTCGTCCGATCTTTTACGTACACAAAAACAAATTCTCGGTATTTCTTCACCGATCTTGTAACACCGCGAAAGGGAGTTTTCCGTATGAAAAGATATTTTTCAATAGTACTTGTGCTTGTTATGACCGCCATGTTGTTTTGCGCTGCATTACCGGTGTCTGCGGCAAGCGCATCGGTGTCGGTATCGGCAGGCAGCTCAACCGTAACGGTAGGGGATACGGTCAGCGTAACCGTGACCTATACTTCTCCCACCACGGTGGGCTCCTTGGATGCTTTGATGAAGTATGACGCGAGCGTGATGGAATATGTTTCTGCCAGCGGCATTACCGCCAACGGCGGCGCCGGTGTTATCAAATTCTCGTTTTTTGAGACGTCGGCAACCCCTTCCAAGTCGCTTTCCTTCACGGTGACCTTCAAAGCAAAAGCAGCCGGCAGCGCCGCCTTTTCTCTTTCTACCAACGAACTGTCCGACTGGGATCTCAACGATCTGGGCGCGCCTTCCGGTGCGACAACCGTCAGCGCGCAAAACCCGCAAAAATCTTCCAATGCCAATCTGAGCATCCTGTATATTTCCAGCGGTACGCTGTCGCCCGCCTTTTCGCCTAAGGTGACCTCCTATTCCATCGTTATTCCGTATGCGGTGACCACACTCACCGTCAGCGCGGAAACAGAGGATAAGGATGCGACCGTGAGCGTTGAAGGCAGCAAGGATATGAAGGTGGGCAACAACGTGCGTGTGGTAAAGGTTACTGCACCCAACGGCACGGTAAAGACGTATACGCTCAACATCACCCGTCAACCGCAGCCGACCGCCACGGTTAAAACCACTACTGCACCGAAAACTACCATCAAAAAGACTACTGCGGCGACCTCTGCGCAGGCGACCACAAAAAAGACAACTACTACAACAAAGCCGCAACAGGATGAAGCGGCAAAGGTAGTGGTGGGTGAGGAAACACTGTACATCGCAAAGGATCTGAAGGATGTTACCCTGCCGGTGGGCTATGAGCAGGTAATGCTGATGGTTAACGACGTGTCCTTCCCCTCGGTGCAGGATAAGAGCGGCAGCATGGTGCTTTTTTACCTCACCGATGCAGAAGGCAAAAACGGTGCGTTTCATGTGTATAATGCGGCATCCAGAACCTTCTCGGATTTTTGTTATGCCACAGTATCTACCGGCGTGTATGCATTTTTAAGCCTTGACGGTACGGTGCAGATACCCGACGGTTTTACGCAGAGCTTTTTGCCGATAAACGGCAAGACGATCGTTGCGTGGGATTTCCCCGCGGAGGAGATGCAGGAATACCATTTGGTGTATGCGCTTTCTCCTAACGGCACAAAGGGTTTATACGTGTACGATACGGTGGAAGGTACCTTCCAGAGATATACGCATGTAGAGTCTGAGAAAGAAGTGGTTGAGCAGGAACCCGAAGAGCCGCA
>JAZUAN010000027.1:0-4789 GCA_045638005.1 Acutalibacteraceae bacterium
TTGTACTGTCCTTAACGGTAGGACCCTTACGCGCCGTCTTTTTTATGGTTTATAACAGGTCCTGCCCGTTTTCAATGCGGTCAAGCAAAATGAGCATCCGCGGCAGATGGCCGGTCCTTTGAAAATATTGCCTTTAAGCGTATTCGCCACCGTGTTGTATACGACCGATAAAATATACAAAGCGCGCCCTTGGAACCACACGCTTTTTTCTCGCCGTAGATATTGCCCTCGCGGTAAAGGCAGGTGAAAATACCGCCGTGCTTTTCATCAATGGCATTATCCAACCAAAAGGGAAGTACGTTTTTCAGCAAATATTGTTTCATACAGCACCTCACACAAGCCTATACTTCAAAAACCGCCGTAAGTATCGTATACGAGTTTCCAACGTGTCGTGCAAACATCTCCTCTTGGATTTTATTGTACCGCCGAGATGCACGCTCTGTCTTTGCGATTTTTCGCAAAATGTATTGCATTTCGTCAATCGTGTAATTTTTCTTCCAAAATTCCCGCCACTTCCTCGCGGGGACGGTGATGTGCGAACAGGACGGAAATAAGGTCCCACGACGCGCGCATCGTCGCATGAGCGGTTTTTCAGATGAAGTGCCGTTTCATATAATCTCCTCGATAATATGAAGGATGACAAATTTTCGGTGTTATACTAAATTTCACTCCACCAGCGAATAGCTGAACAGTTCATAATGTAATTTGCTGTTAAGATCGGTGCCAATCGGCAGCAGAGCAAGCGCAATAAACAGGTCATTCCCCTCATCCGCTCCCACCTCGCGCAGGTAGGCATATTCGCCCTCGATCTTCACAACGATATAGTCTTTGGGTTCCATACGATCACCTCGTATCCAGTATACAGATATTACCATTTAAAAGCAAGAGAAACCTGCGTAGGGCGGGTGGGGAACAAAAAAGCAAAGACGATGCAGTGCATCGTCTTTGCTTTTGATTATTCCTTATTCTCTTTTGCCGCTTGCAACAAATGGTGGCGGCGGTTTTTAACATGCTCGGGCATCGGTGCAATCTCACCGGCGGCTTGCAGTGCCTGACGGGTGAGCAAGGGACCGACCAACTCATAGATCAGCACCGCAAACAAGGTGATGTTGCGGATAAGCGCACCTTCTGCACCCAACTGCATAGCGGTGGCGCACATGCCCAGCGCCACACCCGCTTGCGGCAGCAAGGTGATGCCGAGATATTTGCAAATGGTGGGGGAGCATTTCGCGAGCTTCGAGCTGCCAAAGGTACCAAAATATTTACCGAGCGAGCGGAACAGAATATACACAAGACCGATCACCACAATCGCCCAATCGGTGAACACGCTCAATTCCAACTCCGCGCCGCTGATGACAAAGAACAGCGCGAAAAGGGGTGAGGTCCATTTGTCGGATGCCGCCATCAAGTCGTGGGACAGCGGGCAGGTGTTGCAGAATACGGTGCCCAGCATCATGCATACCAGCAACGAGGAAAACTCCACGTGCACCGGTCCAATATGGAAATCGAGCATGGATAAAGACGCGGTCAGAAATACAAACGCGATGGTGAGATTTAAGCGGTTGGTGCCGGAATTGAACAGCTTTTCAAGCTGTGTCAGTACAAAGCCCATAACCGCGCCGAGGATCAGCGAACACATAATCTCCATAAGCGGGTTTACGAGAATGGAAACGAGATCCACTTCCCCGCTCACCAGCGTTTTGGCAACGCCGAAAGAAACCGCAAACACGATCAGACCCACCGCGTCGTCCAACGCCACGATAGGCAACAGCAACTTAGTCAGCGGACCCTTCGCCTTATACTGGCGTACCACCATCAAGGTCGCAGCGGGTGCAGTTGCGGTCGCAATAGCGCCCAGCGTGATCGCCTGCGCGATGGAAAGTTTGTCCGGCATCATCAAATGTAACACAATCAGCGCCACGTCCACAAATACCGTCGCTACAACCGCCTGCAAGATACCGATGATGAGCGCCTGATGTCCGGTCTTTTTGAGATCGTCTATACGGAATTCGTTGCCGATGGAAAACGCGATAAAGCCGAGTGCAACCTCCGCCACCAATTCCATGCCATGCACGGTATCCATGGTGGGAAAGCCAAGACCGTCTATTCCTAGCTGCCCAAGGCAGTAGGGCCCAACCAGCACGCCCGCAATCAGATACGCGGTGACCGACGGCAGTTTCAGCGGTTTAAATAAACGGGTCATCATCAGCCCCGCAAGCAGGGCGATGGAAACGGATAACAGTATCAAGATTACATCTTCTTTCAAAAAAAATGGGACGGACTTGTTGTCCGTCCCTCATTTTACACCCGAAACAAAAAAAGTCAAGAACATTTTTTACAGCAGTTGCTCAAAGCTCTCCACAAACGCGTGGCAACGCTTTTTGATCAACGCCAAATCTTCGTCCGATTGATGGTCGCGGATGCCGTACACCTTGTGTCCCGCGCGCACCGCGTTGGAAACGGCGGTCAGGTTATCATCATAAAATTCGATGTCGGCGGTCTCGCGGCCGATGGTTTCCGCCACCGCCGTTTTGGTGGTATACACCGCCCCTGCACTTTCACACACGCTTACACAGTCGCGCGCGTTTTGCCTACGGCAAAATCCCGAAAGTTGCCCCAAACGCGCTGTATTACGTCGACGTTTTGCTCACGAAAAAGTCGCGATAACCCTCACCTTTATACCAACAAAAAATGGTGCGTGTATTGCATACACGCACCCTGGGATTTTATTCACAGCAAGGGTCTTTCTTTGCCGCTTTCGGCTCATTAGCAGCGGCGGGGGTCACATCACCCAATCCCGATGTTTCGGAAAACAGCACGTTCTGTTTGGTCATATCCACCGCATCGGTGGGCACGATAATCTTGGAGGCTCTGCCGTTGGACATGGTGACGAGCGCCTCATATTTTTTGAGTTCCAGCACCGCGGCATCCACAGCGGCTGCTTTCAGAGCGGCAAGACCGTCCGCTTCCGCTTTTTTCGCTAAAAAGATGGCTTTTGCCTCACCCTCGGCTCTGGCAATGCGGGCATCTCTTTCACCCTCAGCAGCCAAAATCATCGCCTGCTTGTCACCCTCTGCGCGGGTGATGACGGCGGCTTTATGACCTTCCGCTTCGAGCAACGTCTCGCGGCGGTCGCGTTCCGCTTTCATCTGTTTTTCCATCGCGTTTTGAATTTCTGCGGGCGGAATGATGTTTTTCAGCTCCACGCGGTTGACCTTGATACCCCACTGGTCGGTGGCATTATCAAGGATCTCGGTCATTTTGCCGTTGATGGTATCGCGGGAGGTGAGGGTGTCGTCCAACTCCAACTCACCGACAATGTTACGCAAAGTGGTCGCGGTCAGGTTTTCCAGCGCGCTGATGGGACGCACCGCACCGTAGGTAAACAAATTCGCGTCAAACACCTTGAAGTACACCACCGCATCGATCTGCATGGTGACGTTATCCTTGGTAATAACCGGCTGCGGAGGGGAGTCGAGCACCTGCTCTTTTAAAGTCACCCTTTTGGCAACACGGTCGATCACAGGGATGATAAAGTGCAAGCCTGCATCCCATGTTTTGCAATATTTGCCCAGTCTTTCAATAACATACTGATTAGCCTGCGGCACGACTTTGAGACATAAAAACAATATGACCGCTAAAATAATAATTACAATCAAAGCTCCCATGAGTTGATCACCTTTCTTTTTTAAATTAGCATACACATATATATGCTCTAAGGATAGTATAATATTTCTCGCGCTTGCTTGTCAAGCAAACTTCATCCTGTTTAGACAATTTTTGACAAGTGTGCAAACATAAAACCGCGCAGCAGGGTCATGAATATTCAAAAACAAGCCCGTCACCTCTTCACGTGTTCAAATCTTTTGGCTGTAATACACTACAAGTTAGGGCGGGTCATCAGCACGATGGGTAGCGTGGGGTGGCTTTCCCGCACCGCGCGGAACAGTTTTTCATGGGTCGCCGCCATGCGGCTGTTAACATGGGGTGAGTGCGAACTCAAAAGAAGCAGACACAAAAAGAAGAGATACTCTGTTGAGTATCTCTTCTTTTTGTGTTTTATACCATAAAAGACGAACAATTCATTTCCAAAATAAAATCGTTAGTTCGACTCTAAGAAGTTCACTAAAATAGCAAAACGCAAAAACTAAGGATTTTCTTTAGTAGATAGTCTAACTGAAATCGTAGCGCAAACAATTCGCAAAATAACATATATAAAAAATAAAGCAAATAAAACAATTACTTCTTCACCAAAAACTTCTAATACATATTTATACAGGAAGTGTGCTATTGAATCAGTAAAAACTATACTCAATAAAGTTAAATTACAAAAAATATTAAGTATAGATTTTGCTATCGTTTTTGGTTTTACGAAAAAATAATATGTAGTATAAAACAAATCCAACTCATAAAAAACAACGAACCCGCCAACCATTAAGGTTAAAACTGCGCCGAAACCTAACCATTTATCATCTGGATTGTTTTCCATATCATAGTTATATGAATCAATTGCACCTAAAATAAAAATTATTGCAGTAATTAAAATTAGTGTCAAAAACGCGCCAATGATTATTTTCTTTTTCATATTATCTCCGTCTTTGGTTATTTATTTAATTTGCTTTTAGCAGTATTTATTGAAGTGATTAGTAACTTCTTAACTTCAATACACTTATCTAGAATGTCATTATTATCGTAATATCCACTTTCAATTAAAAGTTCAAGCCAATACTCACTCTCAGAACATTCTTTAAGCGCTATTTGAAGTTTAGCGATAAAATCGGCTGTTCCG
>JAZUAN010000028.1:0-5447 GCA_045638005.1 Acutalibacteraceae bacterium
TTTTTTAAATTAGCAAAACATATTACTGCAACTCTGTGTTTTCGCGTTCCCAAGGGATCATACACAGCGCTTCCGCAACCGGCTCACGCATCCAAAGGGAGGGCGTGATACGCAAGGTAAAGCCGTTGCCCGGATTGGCAACACAGTCGCTCATAGAGAGCTTAGGCAATGCATAGGTCATCATCAGCATCATAATCACACCACCGTGGGTACAGATGACCGCTTCGGTGTCACCGGAGCGCAACAATTCTTCTACCACCGCTTCGAAAGCCGCTGTCACACGTTCGCGGAATTCTTCGGTAGACTCGCCGCCTGGTATCTCCTTTGAAGTACCCTCCATCCATTCCAAAAAAGCAGGATCGTTTTTCAACTGCACAATGCTTTTATTCTCCCAATCGCCGAAATCGCATTCGGTGAGACCTTCTACCACCTGCACCTTTGTGCCGGGGTACAATACCTCCATCGTTTGCTTGCAGCGGGTAAGCGGCGCAGAAAAGAAACGTGCGGCGCCCGGATATTCCATTTTCGTTTTGAGTGCAAGCAGCTCTTTTAGCCCCTCCGGTGACAAAGGCAGATCAGTGTGACCGATATACACACCATCGCTGTTCGCAGAGGTTTTTCCGTGTCGAATTAGATGGATTTTGTAAGTTTTCATCAAAATTTCCTCCCGATTGTTGCAATTTGACGATTTACAAATGGTATCATTTGTTATATAATAATTAAACGCGCTGTATTTTTTTCTATTTGAAACACTCTTTTGGAGGTCGTCACATGAACAGTACGTTTCCCCGGATGATTACTCTGCTGCGCAAAGAGCAGGGAATCAGCCAAAAAAAAGCTGCAGCTGATCTGGGTATATCTCAAGCTCTGTTGTCTCATTATGAAAAAGGTATCCGGGAATGCGGTCTGGATTTCGTGGTACGCACCGCTGATTACTACGGTGTTTCCTGTGATTATCTGCTTGGTCGCACCGCTGACAAGAGCGGCGCTATGATCGCGGTGGATGATATTCCGGAAAACGATCCCGCCATCCAGGACAGCCGCTTAAAGGGCGGTGTTCTGCCGGTGCTCAATAAAAAGCTGGTTATCAATTCCCTGCATATTTTATTCGATATGCTGCAAAAATGCAATAACAAAGCATTGACTACCAACGTATCCGCCGCACTCACCCTCACGGTGTATGCGCTGTTCCGTCAGATTTATGCTGCCAATCCGAAAAATCCCGCTGCAATGTTCTCTATGGACAAGTATTTGTTCCAAGCTGCTGCGCTCGGTGATATCAGCAAAGCGATCGCACGCACCGGCGAATTAGCACGCGGCAAAACCATCGGCGGGAATGAAGGCGTCAAGGCAGAGAACCTGCCTGCCATTCTGCCGGATGATATCGCAAGACAGTATCCGATGTTTGCCACTTCCCTGCTCAATCTGCTGCGCAACGCGGAAAGCTACATGCAGGAACAATAATAGATTTTTAAAAAAGCTGCCGTTTGGCAGCTTTTTTGTTTTAACCTTTTTTTCTCAAAAAGCGAGAAAAATCTATCGGGTTTGCCAACAAAGGCAGCACCAACATCACCAGCGCCAACGCCGCAAACAGGATAATGGTGACCAGTTCACTCGCGGGTAATATGTATGCGATAAACAGTGCGCTCTCAACGGCATATATCAAGCCGATAACGCGCATCAGTATCGCATCAAAAGCAGTACCCTGCACAGCCGACAATGCCGCTGCAGGCAATACCAATTGGGTGACGATCAGCAAAAACAGATATTCCGCATGGAACAACCCCATGCACGCCAATATAAGCAGCAAAACCGGCGCTGCTGCTGCCAGCAGGATCTCATATACGCGGACAAGCAAACGCGCCGCAGCATGCTTCCACAAAAAAATCGGCGGTAATGCAAGCACAGTTGCCACCAACAGCAACCAAAAGGATGTGATTTTCAGCAAGGTGGTGAGTATGACCGTCACCGCCGCAAAGATCACCAACAGTTTTTTATACAGTTCCACCGCTTCGGGTTTTTCTTTTCTCAGTGCCATAGTAACCTCCGCGTAAATTGATAGTAACAGTATACAGCATCCGATAAGAAAAATCAAGTTTCCCGCAGCACTCTTGTGTGAAATATCTGTGAAGAATTCTTCGGTTGCAGCGATATAGGGTGACGACGCAGCAGTATTGCGATCTCAACATGCAGCACAAACCGCTGTAACGAAAAAGGTATCAATATCCAAGGCAGCGCTTTTGCATATCGCCGCAGTAGCTTTCCGCTCAGTTTACAGGTCTGTTGTATCGCCTGTTTCCAGGAGCCGATCATCTGCGGGCGGCTGTACCACGCAACCTGCAAACGGCGCACAAAAATCCACGCAGCCAACTCCCCTGCCGCACCAAGCAATATACCACTACCGCAAAGCAGCGCTTGCAGCAACGCCTGCTGTTCCAAACCACCCAGCGCAATCAACAGTATCCCGGGAAAACCTGCCACGGCATAGCAAAAAAGCCGCCATATATCCCATTGTAATTGTTTTTTGATCGCTTGCGGTATATGACGGTATTCCGCGAAAAAGCCACGCAATATCGTTGTAAAAGGAACGGCGGTTTGCAGATCATCTATCTCGCAGGTAGCTGCCATCTCCGTATGATATCCCATTGCCAACCGCTTGCAGCATACATAATACCCGACGTGTGCCGGCGCAAGCAATATTCTGTTAAGCAAAAAGCTGCCGCAAAGCGTTATTCCTTGCCACCAAATCGTTGTGGGTAGAAAGCGGCGTGCCAGTAATTCCGTTGCGATCGGCACCAACCAACACAGCAATATCCACAGTTCGATAATATACAGCTGCATACGATGTCCTTTGAGACATTCCCTGCCGGCAGATAACATAAAAACACCCTCTTTTCCCTTTAGTATGGGCAAAGAAAGGTGTTTTTAGCAATTTTTACAGTAGGTTGAGCGGAAACCCGCCTTTTAAAAATAGGTTCGAATTATTCCCTATAATTACAGCCAACCGAGCGCCCAGCACAAAAGCACCACCGCGCCAAGCACGATGCGGTACCAGCCAAAGGGCTTGAAATCATGCTTTTGGATAAAGCGGATGAGGAAACGGATCACGATCACCGAAACCACAAAGGCAACTACGCTGCCCACCGCAAGCAATATCCATTCGAGTGTAGAGAAGGAAAGTCCTTCCATCACAAATTTCAGCACCTTCAAAAGGCTGGCACCTAACATCACCGGCACCGCCATGAAAAACGAAAATTCCGCGGCAACGGTACGGGAAGTCCCCACGAGGGTCGCGCCCAAAATAGTGGAACCCGAGCGGGAAGTACCCGGAATAAGGGCGAGCATTTGGAAAGCGCCGATCGCCAAAGCGTGTTTATAGCTAAGCTCCGCAAGATCGGTGACATTTGCCTTGTGCTTACGGGATTCCATCCAGATAAAAGCAACACCGTAGACGATCAGCGCCACAGCGATCACCACCGGCACCGACAGTTTTTCGTCGATGATGTCATCGAGCAGCAAACCTGCCACAGCAGCGGGGATACTGGCAACCAGCACCTTCGACCACAGCACCCAGGTGCTTTTTTTCTCGACAGCGGTCTTTTTCGGCGAGAAGGGATTGAGTTTATGGAAATACAGCACCAGCACAGCCAAAATGGAGCCGAGCTGGATTACCACCTTAAACACATCGAAAAACGCTTCTGTGACCTGCATTTTCCATACAGAATCCAAAAGCAGGATATGTCCGGTGCTACTGATAGGCAGCCACTCGGTGATACCTTGTAAAACGCCCTGCAGGATTGCCTTAAGTATTTCAATAAACGCCATGAAAACACCCTTTCAACGGTTTAGGATATATCAACCCTATTACAGATCGATCTCATTGAGCAGATCACGCAGCAAAATGATCTCGTCGGGCGAGAAAGTAACGCCCTTGCCCATTTTGGTGTGATCCGGAGACCACTCACGGATATCATACTTCGGGGCACGGTCATTCCAGCTGATGAGGTTGACTTCTTTGGTCCAACCTTTAGCGGACTCGGACAGCACACCACAGTTTTTCACGATTTCATACTTCAGTTCAGGCATATTTAACAACTCCTTATATTTTCAGTCAAGTATATGCTACACTTGACAAATTTAACCCAATAACCAATCGCCGATGGCATCTAATAAACCGGCGATACCTTTCGACGAGGGGGATTTTCGTTCGGAAACGCCGCCATTTCTGATCACGGTTGTCGTTCGTGTTCTCACAGGCGGCTTATCGAAAAAAGTGCGTATCGGTGTCCGATGTCACCTTTTTATCAAACTGTTGAAACCAAGCAGACAGCGCAGCTGCATCCTTTTCGTTAGCTGCCGCCGTTTCACTGCGGATAGCGGCCGTACGGGAACGCAATTCTTCCAATTCTGCCGTCAGCTTCACGGTCATCTGCTCCACCTCGCTCAGCGTGCGCTCGGTACGACGCTGACTTTCCTGGATACGTGCACGAACGTTTTCCCGCACAAATGCGGTAGCATCACGGCTTTCGCCGAACATTCTTTCAAATGTATCTAACTCGGTTTGCTGTGCGTTCAACTGCTGCTTCAAAATCTCGTTCTCGTTTTGTAAACGGTCGCAACGAGAAACCGCTTCCTCGGTCGCCGCCAGTTTAATACCCATTTGCCTGTTTTCTTCCTCAACAACCGAGAGATGCTGTTTGGTTGTTTCGAGCGTCTTTTGAGTCTCTTCGGCAACCGCTGCTTTTTCGCGCAGCACCGCTACCTCCTGCTCAAGAGCAGGCAGTTTCTCCTCCAACGCATTTTTCTGCTCACGCAATATTTCTGTTTCCTGCTGTGCAGCAGACAGTTCCTCAAAATGAGCCGTATTTAAAGAATCTATGTAATTTAAAACATCCTCTTTACGAAAACCGCGAAATGCTGTTGCAAAAAAGCCGTTTTCTGCCATTTTTCGCTCACTGTCCTTCCTTTTTCATGCATACTAATGTAGTATAACATATATTTATAAAAAAGAAAAGAGTTTTTTGGAAATCATTTTTTATTGACAAAAACTTAAAAACTGGATAGAATACTACTACATCGTAATATGGGGTCGTAAAGGTTTCGACGGGGATTACGAGATATGGTAAGCGAGTAGCGGTGCGGGCCCGCTATAAAACCTGCAAACTTTAAAATTAAACGACAACAATACTGTTGCCCTGGCGGCCTAATTAGGCTGCCCGTCTTTACCCGGAGCACCGCGGCCGGGATAAAGGCGTCGACGAGCGGTGAACGTGAACGAGAAGGTGCCACCCTTTTCGTCACGGCGTAGTGGCTACCGTAGCGGACAGCCTGCCTATCGGCGGTCCGTGAGGGGAATCCTAAAAGATCAGGCTGCACTCGGAGAAAGCTGTATCAAATGATTTTCGGACAGGGGTTCGACTCCCCTCGGCTCCACCAAATATGCAAAG
>JAZUAN010000029.1:0-26870 GCA_045638005.1 Acutalibacteraceae bacterium
GGGTGTTTTTTATATTCTCTTTATTTGTTGATCAAGTTATGCTATAATACAACTGACCGATAAATAAGAATTTATAAGAGAGTGCTATTATGGAATTTAATGAAAAATTACAGGAACTCCGAAAGCAAAAAGGTCTTACACAAGTGGAATTGGCAGAATTGCTGTATGTATCCCGAACTGCTATTTCAAAGTGGGAGTCAGGACGAGGATTCCCGAACATAGAGTCTTTGAGGGCAATATCAAAATTCTTTTCTATTTCCTTGGATGAACTGTTGTCCAGCGAAGAGATTCTTGCCATTGCAGAAAAAGACCACAAGGAAAAAGAAAGAACGATTCGAGACTTGGTTTTTGGTCTGCTTGACTGTGGTATGGCATTGTTACTGTTTTTACCTTTCTTCGGGCAGAAAGCGGATGGCGTTATCAGAGAGGTATCGCTCCTTACTTTGAACGGAATTCAACCGTACTTAAAAACATCATACATTGCTTTCGTCAGTATTATGGCAGTTCTAGGCATTATAGCTCTTGCCCTGCAAAACTATCATCAAAGATTTTGGACTCAGATTAAGAGCGTTTTATCGCTTACATTAAGTGCTGTTGGCGTTTGCCTGTTCATTATAAGTCAGCAACCTTATGCTGCAGTATTTGTATTTGCATTTTTGATTATTAAGGCTCTAATGCTGATAAAACGGCAATGATACGAAGTGTATCATTGGTGTGACGGCTAAATTCTTTCATTTTTTATTACCTTTCCCTAAACTTGTATTCGGGTGAAAGCCTAAATACAAACCAAAAGGATGGTAGAGAAAATGAAAAGAATTAGAAAAAGCTTTATTACTTCAATTTGTTTGCTTACAGCGTTTGTGCTGTGGACGGGGACAATTTGCTTTGTAGATGTGCGTGCGATTGGTCCGCAAGGTTCATCTGTGGGATTTGCCGGCACCAACGGCTTTGTCCACAATTTGACAGGTGTGCATTTCAGCTTATATAATATAACGGATTGGCTCGGACTTGTGCCGATCTTCGTGTGTATGGGCTTCGGTATACTTGGGCTTGTACAGTGGATCAAGCGGAAAAGCATACGTAAGGTGGATTATGACATCCTTGTTTTGGGCGGGTTTTATATAGCCACGGTTACCGCCTATTTGTTTTTTGAGAGCGTGGTAATCAATTACAGACCGGTACTGATAAACGGATATTTGGAAGCATCTTACCCATCTTCAACAACAATGCTGGTGATGTGCGTTATGCCGACGGCTTTAATGCAACTGGGTGGTCGCATAAAGAACAAGGTGCTCCGCAATATCATTGCTGTTACAATCATCGCATTTATTGCTTTTATGGTAATTGGCAGACTGCTTTCCGGCGTACATTGGCTCACGGATATTGTTGGCGGTACGTTACTAAGCGCAGGACTTGTAATGCTGTATCGTGCTATTATCGGTTTGGAAGTTGGGTAAATAAGAACTTATCGAATAGATGATATTTGTTTAGAAAAGGGTTTTAGGTTCTCCTAACAAGTGGAAAATGTGCCGTACATTTTCCCTGCTTGTTACGGTATGAGACAAAATTAAGAGCTGTGTAGAAATTTTCTACACAGCTCTTTTACTGTCCTTTAGAGTACGACACTTATGCGCCGTCTTTTTTTACCAACTGAATTCACTTTTCATCCCTTGCTCGATCGCGGTGTGCAGTTCCTCTACCTGCTTATCGGTCAAGTCGACCTGCCCACCCTTATAACGCACAAACGCCTTAGCGAGATTGACCTCATATCCGAGACCGAATTCGGTATCCACCACATACTCCGCGTTGCAAGCACAAAGCGGCTGCTCATACCGCAGGTCATTGAGCATGGCGGTGATGGTTACCGAATGCCCAAACTCAAAGGATACCGCTTTGCCGTTTATGGGGGTTACGGTGGTTTGGGTGTTACCGCAATAGCCGCCGTCATACGGCTCGTCTATCAACTGCGGTGTTTTGGCGGGGGCGTGGGTATGTGCGGGAGTATCAGCCCCGTAGCGGCGCGCAATAACGGTTGCCTCACGCGGCAGCTGTGCCTTGGTGAACGGCATGACGATCAGCCATCCCGCCATATCGCAATCGCCCGCCCCCGGCAGGAGGGTGTCCACCACCACCGTGACCGTATCCGCTTGGATGCTGACATTGCTTACCAGATGCCGATTGGAGCCGCTGCTCTCGCGAGCGTACAGGAGCAGCAGGTTGTTATTCTCGAAAAAAGCGGCGTCATATTCTGTTGTTACCTCTATAAAGGAACGCCCGCCGTCCTGCATTTGCAGGCTGACCGTTTGGCTTTCGTTTAAAAGCGCGATAAACGCTTGCAACTCTTTATCGGTATCTATACGAAAAGCGGGCAGAACCCCTGCATTTTCCGCGCTGTCAGCGTTTATGCATTGTGAACGCAGCAGGGCGAAACTGTCACCGGTGCCGTCTATGCGGCAATATGCGGCGTTCCATGCGGTATAGTGCACGCCGGTCGGTGCTGTCTCTTTTTCGTTTTCGCCGTTTTGGGGCAATATCAACAGCAGTACCGCGGCGGTGATGACCAAAAAGCAAAGAATGGGTAGTATGTATTTTCTCATAAAAAATTCCCCTTTCACACGTCTTCTATCTATAAGACGCATGAAAGGGGAAAAATACTCACATGATCCATTGCAACAGCAACGTGATCACCGCTCCCGCGCAGACTGAAAAGAAGATCAGCGTCGCGCGTTCGAACAAAGCCCGCCGCCGTCCGCGTTTGAGATGGCTGCAACTGTCTGCGTTTTGCAGCATTTCCCGCGCGGCTTTTTGCAGCGCGCCGCTGTCTGCCGTGTCTATTCCGGCTTGTACCACCAGCAGCGCCCGTTCAAAATACGGGCTGCCGGTATCCAGTATTTCGATCATTTGACGATTGACACCTTTAATCACTTTTCGGTCGCCTCCCAGGGTAGAGCTATATATCCTGACATAAAATAGTATGGATACAGATAAGATTTTTATTCAAAAAAATACTATTTGTAAATCGCTTTTTAGGGCAAAATTGTGGAAAACTTTGTGGAAAGTGTGAAAAAACCCATTAAAACAAAGGCTTTTCCACAGAATTCGTGTCATTTCCACGCAGTATCTGTCGAAAAAAATGGTACAAAGAGTTATATCACCTTGTCTGCGGAATGTTGCAGCAACAGTAATTTTGTTGCACGACCGCGAGTGATGGAAAAAATCCCCTTTTTGTCGCTAAATACCTTGAAAAAAACGCGTATATTGTATATAATAAAAATATGTATGCTTTGGAAAGGAAGATTACAATGGCAGATAACAAAAAAATGGTGGAAGCCATCACCTCTATGGACGAGGATTTTGCGAAATGGTACACCGATATTGTGAAAAAAGCAGAGCTCGTGGAGTATACCAGCGTGAAGGGCTGTATGGTCATTCGTCCTTACGGCTATGCTATCTGGGAGAATATCCAGCGCATTTTGGACGGCATGTTCAAGGCGACCGGACATGAGAACGTCTGTATGACGATGTTCATCCCGGAAAGCCTGCTGCAAAAGGAAAAGGAACACGTGGAAGGCTTTGCGCCTGAGGTCGCTTGGGTGACCCACGGCGGCAGCGAGGAATTGGAAGAGCGTCTTTGCGTGCGTCCCACCTCGGAGACCCTTTTCTGTGAGCATTATGCGAACGTGGTGCAGTCCTACCGCGACCTGCCCAAACTTTATAACCAGTGGGTGAGCGTAGTGCGTTGGGAAAAGACCACCCGTCCGTTCCTGCGTTCCCGTGAATTCTTATGGCAGGAAGGCCACACCATCCACGCGACCGCAGAAGAAGCGGTGGAAGAGACCGAGCGCATGTTGGATGTGTATGCGGATTTCTGCCGCGATGCGCTGGCTATGCCGGTAGTACGCGGTAAAAAGACCGAAAGCGATAAATTCGCAGGTGCTGTTGCGACCTATGCTATCGAAGCGCTTATGCATGACGGTAAAGCGTTGCAGGCGGGCACCTCTCACTACTTCGGTGACGGTTTTGCCAAAGCGTTTGATATCCAGTTTGCGGATAAGGAGAATAAAAAATCCTATCCTCATCAGACCTCTTGGGGTGTTACCACCCGTCTCATCGGCGCTGTCATCATGACCCACGGCGATGATAACGGTCTGGTGCTGCCGCCTCCTGTGGCACCCATTCAGTTGGTCATCCTGCCCATCGCGCAGCATAAACCCGGTGTGCTGGACAAAGCCGCTGAGTTGCGCGACCGTCTGAAAAACGTGGTGCGGGTGAAACTGGATGACTCCGACCAGTCCGCGGGCTGGAAGTTTGCCGAATACGAAATGAAGGGCGTGCCGCTGCGCTTGGAGATCGGCCCGCGTGATATCGAGAACAACTGCTGCGTGCTGGTGCGCCGCGACAACCGCGAGAAGATTACCGTGTCGCTGGACGAACTGGAAACCAAGGTGGTCGAGGTGCTTGGAGAGGTGCATCAGGCGATGTACGATAAAGCGCTCGCCAATATGGAAAACCGCAGCTATGCTTGCACCTCCATGGACGAGATCGTAAAGACCCTCGAAGAAAAGGGTGACGGTTTCATCAAAGCCATGTGGTGCGGTGAGGAAGCGTGTGAGGACGAGGTCAAGGAAAAGACCGGTGTCGGCTCCCGCTGCATTCCGTTCAAGCAGGAAAAACTGTCGGATGTTTGCGTGTGCTGCGGCAAACCCGCAAAGCACATGGTGCTGTGGGGCAAAGCGTACTAAGAGTTTTTGTCGCGTGTTCAAACAACACGCATTTCGCTTCGCGAAAACCGAAAAACGTCTCCCCAAAATAAAAACACCGATTTCAAATTGATATTGTAGGGACAGTAGTGTCAACGGCTGAGCGGCAGCGAGACCGTCCGTTGATTTAACCAAGAAAGGATATTTATTATGAACCAACTTGATAAACCGCAAAAGGGCGATCTTGTCGCTGTGATGCATACCACCATGGGCGATATTTCTATTCGCTTTTTCCCCGAGCACACCCCGAAAACGGTGGAGAATTTCGTGACCCACGCCAAAGATGGCTACTATGATGGGTTGAAATTCCACCGCGTTATCAACGATTTTATGATCCAGGGCGGCGACCCGATGGGCACCGGTTGCGGCGGCGAGAGCATTTGGGGTGCGAGTTTTAAAGACGAGTTTCATCCCGACCTGCACAATCTGCGCGGTGCACTGTCTATGGCGAACGCGGGTCCTAACACCAACGGCAGCCAGTTCTTCATCGTGCAGGCGAAAGAGGTTGCCCCGCAGCTGCTTTCCCAGATGAAGCAAATTCCCGACAGCTATCCTGAAAGCTGCGTAGAGAACTATGCCGCCGTGGGCGGTACCCCGCACCTTGACTATCGCCACAGCGTGTTCGGTCAGGTATACGACGGCATGGATGTGGTAGACGCAATTGCGGCGGTGAAAACTAACTATAACGACGCGCCCGTAGAAGATGTAAAAATCACCTCTATCGACGTGAAAGAATATGCGTGACGTGATCAATGAGGCGCGCGAGCTATTGGTCGATCTGACACCGCTGCACGTGGATTGCGGTCAAACGTGCTCTGTTAGCTGCTGCAAAGCGTCTGAAGACAGAGAAGGGATGCTGTTATTCCCCGGGGAAGAACGGCTGTATGAAAACACCGATTTTCACTTGCAATCGGTCGCCGGCGGGGTGCTGCTTACCTGCGACGGACACTGTGACCGCGATATGCGCCCGCTGGCGTGCAGGCTCTTTCCGCTTTTCCCGCACGTGGATGAAAACGGACGGGTAAAAGCGGTGTATGACCCGAGAGGCTGGCGGCTGTGTCCGCTTTTACAGCAATGTGCGCATGTGCCGCTTGAACGAGCGTTTGTGCGCGCGGTACGACGCGCGGGGCGGATTTTGTTGTCTGATCCTGCTTGCGCTGCATTTTTAAGGGAGCAGAGCGAGGAGATAGATATCCTCAATCGGCTGTTGCCGCTGCATGATACGCGTTCCCCGATACAAAGACGAAAGATTTCTGCTGACAAAGGAGACTCATGATGAAAAGCACCGTGAAATACATTTGTGCCTTGCTGTGCGTGGCGATGTTGCTTTGCGCATTTGCGGGCTGCGGCGAAAAAGCGCCGCAGAATACCACCACACAGAACGGTACCAATGCCACCGACAAGGCGGATGCCAACGATACCGAAAAGGGTAACGGTGTTACCACTGCTTATGCTGAACAGGCATACGGCTTCCAGACCGAAATGCCCAAGGCGGGCGACGAGATCGCCATCATGCACACTTCCATGGGTGATGTCTACATCCGTCTCTTTCCCGAAGCGGCACCAAAGGCGGTAGAAAACTTCACTACCCATGCCAAAAACGGCTATTATAACGGACTCACCTTCCACCGCGTCATGAAGGACTTTATGATCCAGGGCGGCGATCCCGATGGTGACGGTACCGGCGGTAAAAGCATCTGGGGCAAGGCGTTTGAGGATGAATTCGATCAGAAACTTTTAAATCTCCGCGGCGCGCTTGCGATGGCGAACAGCGGCGAGAATTCTAACGGCAGCCAGTTTTTCATCAACCAAGCGGGTCCCACCGGCGATACCGCGGCTGAGTTGAAGGCTGCTGTCCAAGCGTCCAATCAGCAGGTGAAAGAACAGGTTCCCGACGTATATGAGCAGTATGTGAACTATTACGGTGCCAGTTTCACCGATATGTATCCCACCGAAAAGGACTTTTTGAATGCAAACCTCGTGCCGGCGGCAGAGTTGGTGCCGGATGAGGTGTGGGAGCTATATGCGAAAAACGGCGGTAACATCCATCTGGACGGCGCTTTGCGTTACAGCGGCGGACACACCGTGTTCGGCCATGTAGTTAAGGGCATGGACGTGGTGGATGCGATTGCCGCGGTAAAAACCGATGACAACGATAAGCCGACGACGGCTGTGACCATTACTTCTATTGAGATTACCACTTGGAAGGAGTAAACGATTCATGAAAAAGACATTTAGAGCATTTGCGATTGTTTTGTGTCTTATGTCCCTTTGCTGTCTTTTGACCGGTTGCCTTGGCAATGGGGTCAAAACCGTGTATGAAGACAACGAATACGGTTTCCAGACCGCATTACCCAAAGAGGGGGACACTATCGCCATCATACACACTTCAAAAGGCGATATTTACGTCCGCTTGTTCCCCGAGGCGGCACCCAAAGCGGTAGAGAATTTTATCAAGCTGGCATCCGGTGGATATTATGACGGTCTTATTTTCCACCGCGTGATTGATGATTTTATGATCCAGGGCGGCGACCCTAACGGGGATGGCACCGGTGGCGAGAGCATTTATACCGATAACGTCAACAAAACCTTTGAGGACGAATTCGATCAAAAGTTGCTCAATCTCCGCGGCGCGCTCGCGATGGCGAACAGCGGCGAGGATTCTAACGGCAGCCAGTTTTTCATCAACCAGACCTCTGCTTCCGGCTTTGGCAGACGGGAATCTTATACCGAGGAAAATATTGATGTGATGTATCAGACCGCCTACCAGCAGTACGTCACCTACTACGGCGACTCTTTCACCAAGATTTACGGCAACTGGCAAGCGTTTAAAGACGCCAGCCATACGGAGACCTATATCTACGATAGGGTGCCGGAAGAGGTGTGGGCGCTGTATGAGAAAAACGGCGGCAACATCTCGCTTGACGGCGCATGGCGTAAAAGTGGCGGACATACCGTGTTCGGCCATGTGTTCAAGGGTATGGGTGTTGTGGATACCATCGCCGGTGTCGAGGTGGACGAAAATGATAAGCCTGTCAAGGACGTTGTCATTAACAGCGTTGAAGTGACTGTCTATAAAGCGAGCATGGCACCGGCTACCACGACTACGACCACCACTACTACTGCCGGGAGCACTACAACCACCACCGCAGCAGAATAATTTTCAAACGCATCTCGTATGATAGAAAAGATATAAAGGAGGGTGAGCGGCAATGGAGATCACGGTAAACGGACTCAAAGTGCACTATCTGGATACCGGCAGCGAAAAACCGGCGTTGTTATTCTTACACGGCTGGGCAGCGCCTGTGTCGGGTGGCAGTTATACGCTGCTCACCGACCATTTATCACAGTATTTCCGCGTGATTGCGCCCGATTTGCCGGGCTTCGGGGAAAGTGCCGAAATGCCAACCCCTTGGTGCGTGGATGACTACGCGGATTTCACCGAAGCGTTTTTAAAAGCGCTCGGCATTGACCGCGTCATTCTCATGTGCCATTCCTACGGCGGGCGGGTGAGCATTAAGCTGATGACCCGCGAAAACCGCCCCTTTACAATACAAAAGGCGGTCTTTATAGACGCCGCAGGTATTCGTCCCAAGCGTGGGATGAAATATTATTGTAAGGTATACACCTATAAATGCATGAAAAAACTGGCGGCGGTGCCGTTGATAGCGAAAAGTTGTCCTGCGCTTGTTGAGCGGGTAAAAAAGCGTTCCGGCTCGGCGGATTACCGCAATGCGTCCGATATCATGCGGCAAACGATGGTGCGCAGCGTCAACGAGGATCTCACCCCGCTGTTGCCGCATATCCGTGTGTCCACCCTGCTTATCTGGGGCGAAAAGGATACCGCTACCCCGCTTGCAGATGGCAAGAAGATGGAAGCGCTCATCCCCGATGCAGGTCTTGTGACCCTTGTAGGCGCGGGACATTTCTCCTTTGCCGAGCGATGGGGACAGTGCGCCAGAGTTTTGGATAGTTTTTTAGTATAGCCGAAAACATTGATCAAAAGTTGGTGAATGAAAATGGAACTGACCTTGAAAATTACGATGATAGCGGCGGCAGCCTTCAACTTTGTTGTGCAGGCGATATATTTCACCCACATGTTGCAGCTCAACTCCTACCGCCCCGAGCGATATAAAAAATGGTGCCGTGACCATGATGAGCAGTTGGTAAATGTACGGCACCTCATTCCCTTTTTGTGTATTCCCGCCATGTGGCTCAACGGCAAGGTGGATACAGCGATTTTATTCGCGGTCGCGGCGATCACATTGCTGGTCACAGGACTTTTGAACATTCCCAAAAAAGCCAAAAAACCGCTCGTATACACCCCGCGCGTGTGGCGACTGCTTGCATGCCAGGCGGTATTGCTGATATTGGTACTGGCGATTTGTTGGTTTATCACCCCCATACGCGCTGTCGGCGTACTCGGACTTATCTCCATTGTCATTTGGTTTTGGACCGGCGCTGCGGCATATATTATGCTGCCGCTGGAAAACCATTTCGCCAAAGGCTTTGTCAAGGATGCCGCTCGCATTCTTTCCGCACATAAAAATCTCACGGTGATCGGTATCACGGGCAGCTACGGCAAAACCAGCGTCAAAAACTTTTTGCACGCGCTGTTGTCGGTGAAATATAACACCCTGATGACCCCCGGCAGCTATAATACCACCATGGGTGTGGTGCGTACCATCCGCGAAAGCCTGCTGCCGTCCCACGAAATTTTCCTTGCCGAGATGGGTGCAAAGCAGGCGGGGGATATCAAAGAGATCTGCGATCTCGTCCACCCGAAATACGGTATTATTTCTTCCATAGGCGAACAGCATCTGGAAACCTTTAAATCGGTGGACAACATTATTGCTACTAAATTTGAACTTGCGGACGCGCTGCCCGCTGACGGCCGCGTGTTTCTCAATACCGATAACGGATATATCCGTGAAAGAGCGGTGACCGTTCCTAAGGTGACCTATGGCGCGGCGGCGGACAGCGATGCTGACTACCGCGCGTACGATATCGCGGTGGATACCGCGGGCTGTTCCTTTACTTTTGCCACACCCGATGGGGAGAACCGCCGTTTCGCCACCAAGCTGTTGGGTGCGCACAACATTCAAAATCTCGCCGGCTGTATGGCGATCGCGCACACGCTTGGTATCACGCTGGACGAAATGGTGTATGCGGTGCGGATGTTAAAACCGGTGGAGCACCGCTTGCAATTACTCCCCAACGGCTTTATTGATGACGCGTACAATTCCAATCCCGCAGGTTTCCGCGGTGCGCTTGATACGCTGTCCCTGTTTGATGCTCGCCGTATTTTGGTTACACCCGGCATGGTGGAACTCGGCGAGCGCGAGGCAGAACTCAACCGTGAGCTCGGCGCATACGCCGCTAATAAATGCGATATCGCGGTGTTAGTAGGCGAAAAGCAAGCCCCGCCCCTCAAAGAGGGCTTACTGTCCGCGGGATTTGCGGAAGAAAATATATACGTTGCAAAAACCCTGCAGGACGGTCTCTCATATATTACAACCTTGCCGCCTGCAGAAAAACAGATCGTGTTGCTCGAAAACGATCTGCCCGACAACTTCAATTGATAAGAGGTAATGCGCATGAAAACAACAGTAGCAGTTTTTTTCGGCGGACACAGCGTGGAGCATGAGGTGTCCATCATTTCCGGTTTGCAGGCGTATGCCGCGTGTGACCGCGAAAAATATGATGTGGTGCCGATCTATATCTCTAAGGATAACCGTTTTTACACCGGCGAAAAACTAGGCGAAGTATCCATCTACAAGGATATGGACGCGTGCATGAAAGCGGCGACGCAGATCGTTTTGGTGCCGGGTGCGAAAGGCGTGGATATGGTGCGTTACCCCATGCCCAAATTCGGCAAAGCGGTCATTGGCACCTTTGATGTAGCCGTTCCCGTGGTGCACGGTACCAACGTGGAGGACGGCACCCTGATGGGCTACCTCGAGATGCTGGGTGTGCCGTATGCTTCCTGCGATGTGACCTCCTCTGCTGTGGGCATGGATAAATATCTGATGAAAGCGGCACTGAAAGAGGCTGGTATTCCTGTGCTGCCTGCGAAAGAATACCGCGCCAAAGCGTATGCGCTTGAGAGCGATGCGACCGTTGACGAGATCGAAAAGGCGTTCGGGTATCCCGTGATCGTAAAGCCGGTGAACCTTGGCTCTTCGGTGGGTATTTCCAAGGCAAAAAACAGAGAAGAACTGGTTGCTGCTATGGATCTTGCAGTGAGCTTTGCCGATCGTGTACTGGTAGAGCGCGCGGTGGAAAACCTGCGCGAGATCAACTGTGCTGTGCTGGGTGACGCGGACGACGCGATCCCTTCGGTGTGCGAGGAGCCTTTAAACGCGACCGATATTTTGTCCTTCGGCGATAAATATTTAAGCGGCGAGGGCAGCAAAGGCGGTAAATCCGGCGGCATGAGTTCTTTGAAACGCCGTTGTCCCGCTCAGCTCCCCGACGGCATGACCGAAAAGGTGCAAGCGTTAGCGGTGGATACCTTTAAAGCGCTCGGCTGTACCGGCGTTTCCCGCATCGACTTTTTAAACGACAAGGAAACGGGCGAAATATGGGTGAATGAGATCAATACCATCCCCGGCTCTCTCGCTTTCTATCTATGGGAAGCGGCGGGCGTGCCGTTTAGTGAGTTGATGGATCGCCTGATCGCGCTTGCTTTTAAGCGTCAGCGTGACCGCGCGGCGCTCACCTTCACCTATGAAAGTAACATTTTGGCCGGTTTTGGCGGTGCAAAAGGCGCCAAAGGCGGTAAAGCATAAGTACACAATGTATCCCCCGCATAGCGGGGGATTTATTTATCTCTTGATTTTTCTGTAGCAGGGTGCTATACTGCTTGTCGAAAAAGGAGAGAGAATGATGAAAAACTTTTATTTGCAGCCTAAAATCATTTCGGCAATGAAAGGCTACTCCAAACAACAATTTGTAAAAGACCTTGTGGCGGGTATCATCGTCGCAATCATCGCGCTGCCGCTGTCTATCGCGCTGGCGCTGGCATCCGGTGTAGAGCCCGCTTGCGGTATTTATACCGCGATCGCCGCCGGATTTATAGTGGCATTGCTCGGTGGCAGCTGTGTGCAGATCGCAGGTCCGACCGCCGCTTTTGCTACCACCGTCGCGGGCATCGTGGCGACAGCGGGCATGGACGGCTTGTTTATCGCCACCGTGATGGCGGGTATTATCCTCATTTTGATGGGTGTACTGAAACTCGGCTCGCTTATCCGCTTTATCCCCACCACTATCACTGTGGGTTTCACGGCGGGTATTGCGGTGACCATTTTAGTCGGACAGATTAAGGACTTTTTAGGGCTGACCTACGCGGCGGGTATCAAACCCATCGAGACCATTGAAAAGATCGAAGCGAATGTGCATGCCGCGGGTACGTTCAGTTGGCAGGCGCTGGTCGTGGGTGTTGTGTGCCTTGCGATCCTTATTGTGTATCCGCGTTTTGAAAAACGCGTACCGCCGTCGCTGATCGCGGTGGTAATAGGTGCGCTGATGGTGGCACTTATCCCCGGCTTTGATGCGGGTGTATATACTATCGGCGATCTGTACACCATTCCTGCCGGTCTGCCGCAGGTGGATTTTAGCGGTATGGATTTCAGCATGGCAAAAATCGTGTCGCTTATCCCGAGCGCTATCACCATCGCCCTGCTTGCAGGCGTGGAATCGCTGTTATCCTGCGTGGTAGCGGATAGTATGGTGGATTCCAAACATAATTCCAACGCAGAACTGGTCGCGCAGGGTGTGGGTAACATCGCATCTGTGCTGTTTGGCGGTATTCCTGCCACAGGTGCTATTGCACGCACCGCCGCTAATATTAAAAACGGCGGCAGAACCCCCATCGCCGGTATGGTGCACGCTATCGTGTTACTGCTTGTTTTATTGGTGCTTATGCCGTACGCCGCGCTCATTCCCATGCCCGCTATTGCCGCGATTTTGTTCGTGGTGGCATACAACATGAGCGAATGGCGCCATTTCAGAGATATCGCAAAAACCGAGCGGTGGCATCAAACCCTCGTGATGGCGGTCACTTTCCTGTTCACCGTGATTTTTGATCTGGTGGTCGCAATCGTGGTGGGTATGGTATTGCATTATCTCTTAAAACTCATCTTCCGCGAGAAAACGCAAAACGCATAAAAAAGAAGATCTCCGAGAGGAGAGCTTCTTTTTTATGTATATATATTACACATTAAAGCGGAACAGCACCACGTCGCCGTCCTTCATAACGTATTCCTTGCCCTCCGAGCGGACAAGGCCCTTTTCCTTGGCGGCGTTCATGGAGCCGCATTCGATAAGATCGGTGTAGGCGACCACCTCGGCGCGGATAAAGCCACGCTCGAAATCGGTGGGGATCTTACCCGCCGCCTGCGGCGCGCGGGTGCCGTCGGTGATGGTCCACGCGCGCACCTCGGTGGGACCCGCGGTGAGATAGGAGATAAGCCCTAAAAGGCTGTAACTCTTTTGAATGAGGCGATCAAGACCGGAATGGGTGAGTCCCAGTTCCTCCAAGAACATCGCCTTCTCCTCCGCGTCCATGTCGGCGATATCCGCCTCCATCTGTGCGCAGATAGGCAGCACCTCCGCGCCCTCTGCGGCGGCGGCCTCCGCCACCTTCACGTAGTTGGGGTTGCCGGTGGGATCGCCCGCAGAAAAATCGCTTTCAGACAGGTTTGCAGCATAGATGATCTTTTTCGCGGTGAGCAGGGTGAGGGAGGAGAGCAGTGCTTCTTCCTCAGCGGTGCATTCAATAACGCGCGCGGGCTTGCCCGCTTCCAGTGTTTCTAAAACGCGTTTTAAGAAATCCACTTCTACTTGCAGGGATTTGTCGCCTTTGAGTGCTTTTGTGGTGCGGTCAAGACGGCGCTCCACCATTTCCATGTCGGCGAAAACAAGTTCTAAATTGATGGTCTCCATATCTCTGAGCGCGTCCACGCTGCCGTCTACATGGATAATGTCATCGTTTTCAAAGCAGCGCACGACATGCACGATAGCGTCCACCTCGCGGATATTGGCGAGGAATTTGTTGCCCAGTCCTTCGCCCTTGGAAGCACCTTTGACCAAGCCTGCAATATCCACGAACTCGATCACCGCGGGGGTGACCTTGGCAGGGTTGTACATTTCGGTCAAAACATCCAAACGGTCGTCCGGCACCGATACAACACCCACGTTAGGGTCAATGGTGCAGAAAGGATAGTTGGCGCTTTGCGCGCCTGCGTTGGTGATCGCATTAAAAAGGGTGGATTTGCCTACATTGGGCAATCCGACAATACCGAGTTTCACTTAATTTCCGTCTCCTTCATTGCCGCTGCCGCAGCATTTTTTGTATTTCTTACCGCTGCCGCAGGGGCAGGGGTCATTTCTGCCGATCTTCTGTGCGGCGGTTTTGCGCACGGGCCGTTTTTTCTCGCTGGTATCCCCGCCGACGCTCGCAGCGGTAGCGTGCATGACCTGCTCGCGTTTAGGCTCGTCGTCCTCGGTTTTGATACGCAAGGATAACAGCACGCGGGCGGTGTCTTCGCGAATGGCGTTCACCATCTCGTCGAACATTTCAAAGCCTTCAATGCGGTATACCACCACCGGATCATGCTGTCCGTAGGCGCGCAGATGAATGCCGCCGCGCAGCTGATCCATGTTGTCGATGTGCTCCATCCAGTGGTTATCCACCGCGCGCAGCAGCACCGAGCGTTCTACCTCGCGCATTTTTTCGCCCAGCAGCGCTTCCTTTTCCGCGTACAGTTTTTCCGCGCGCTCGCAAAGCATGGCGGTGACATCCGCGGATTCTAAGTCTTCCAACTGCTGATCGGTGTAACGGAAATCCTCTTCCTCAGTGAGCCAACCGCGGAAATGATCGCGCAGGCTATCGAGATTCCATTGGGTGTGATCGTCGCTCACCGTGAACTGTGCGACCGTGCTCTCAATCGTACCGGTGACCATCTTCCATACGCTGTCGTGCATGTTTTGGTCATCCAACACCTGTCTGCGCTGTCCGTAGATGATCTCGCGCTGACGGTTCATGACGTCGTCATATTTCAACACATCGCGGCGGATACTGAAATTGCGTTCCTCCACCCGCTTTTGCGCGTTTTCGATAGTTCTGGTGAGTATACCGTTTTCAATCGGCATGTCCTCCGACACACCCAGCATGTTCATCATACTGTCAATGCGTTCACCGCCGAAAAGGCGCATGAGGTCGTCTTCCAGCGACAGATAAAATCTCGACGCACCGGGGTCGCCCTGACGACCCGCACGTCCGCGCAGCTGGTTGTCGATACGGCGGGATTCGTGCCGCTCGGTACCGATGATAAACAGACCACCGGCGGCTCTTACCGCTTCCGCTTCCGGCTGGATTTCCGCTTTATAGTTGTCATTAAGTTCGCGGAAGGTGGCGCGCGCCTGCAAAATCTCCTCATCGTCCGTTTCACCGTATGCGGTAGATTCCGCAATGAGTTCTTCCGGGATACCGTCTGCGCGCATTTTGGCTTTTGCCATAAATTCGGGGTTGCCGCCCAACATAATATCCGTACCACGTCCCGCCATGTTGGTGGCGATGGTGACAGCGCCGAGTTTACCTGCCTGGGCGACAATTTGCGCTTCTTTTTCGTGGTATTTCGCGTTCAAAACCTCGTGCGGAATGCCTTTGGTTTGCAGCATGCGGGAAAGATATTCGGATTTTTCAATAGAAACCGTACCTACCAGCACCGGCTGCTTGCGGGCATAGCATTCCTCGATCTGTGCAATGACAGCGCGGAATTTACCCTTTTCGGTCTTATAGATCACATCGGCGTGATCCTCGCGGGCGACCGGTTTGTTGGTGGGGATTTCCACCACGTCCAGACGGTAGATCTCCTGGAACTCGGTCTCCTCGGTTTTCGCCGTACCGGTCATGCCGGACAATTTGCTGTATAAGCGGAAATAGTTTTGGAAGGTGATGGTGGCGAGCGTTTTGCTCTCGCGCTCCACCTTGACCCCTTCTTTGGCTTCAATCGCCTGGTGCAGACCCTCGTTGTACCGTCTGCCCAGCATCAAACGACCGGTGAATTCGTCAACGATGAGCACCTGATCGTCCTTTACAACGTAATCGACGTCCCGCTTCATCACGCCGTTGGCTTTGATGGCTTGGTTGATGTGGTGCAGGAGATTGACGTTTTCCATGTCCATGAGGTTTTCCACATGAAACCATTTTTCGGCTTTTTCCACACCTGCGCGGGTGAGGGTAGCGGTGCGGGCTTTTTCGTCCACGATATAATCGCCGTCCACCGTATCCTGCTCTTTTTTGGCATCCATTTCTTTGATGCGAAACGCGCGAAGTCTCTTGGCAAACTGATCTGCGTGCGCGTACAGCTCGGAGGATTTACCGCCGTGTCCCGAAATAATGAGCGGGGTACGCGCTTCGTCGATGAGGATGGAGTCCACCTCGTCCACGATGGCGAAATGATGTTCTCGCTGCACCAGCTGTTCTTTGTAGGCGACCATATTATCGCGCAGATAGTCAAAGCCGAGCTCGTTGTTGGTGCCGTAGGTGATATCTGCAGCATACGCCTCACGGCGTTCGTCGTTATCCAAGCCGTGTACAATGAGACCGACAGACAAACCCAGATAGCGGTACACCTTACCCATCCATTCGCTGTCGCGGCGGGCAAGATAATCGTTGACCGTGACGATATGCACACCCTTGCCGGTCAGCGCGTTCAAATACGCGGGCAGGGTCGCAACCAAGGTTTTACCCTCACCGGTGCGCATCTCGGCGATGCGCCCCTGATGCAGGATGATACCGCCCAGTATCTGCACCGGGAAATGGCGCATGCCCAGCACGCGGTCGGATGCTTCACGGCAAACCGCAAACGCTTCCGGTAGGATATCGTCGGTGGTTTCACCGTTTTGAAGCCGCTCTTTGAGAATATTGGTTTGATTTTTCAACTCATCGGCGCTCATGGCGCGGTAGGTTTCTTCCAGAGCGAGCACCTTGTCGCAAAGGGGCTGTACGCGCTTGATTTCTCTGGCGCTGTAATCCCCGAATAAGGCTTTTAAAAGTCCCATAGTGACTTCCTCTCATAAGATAATAGGTATATAAAAGCATTCTATCACATTTTCTCCGTGATGACAACAAAAAATCGGTCGATATCTTTTTTTATTGCGCGGGTATTGCAAATTTTATCGTTTTACGGTATGATATTCCTGTTATTTGATAACACTGGTGGAGGGATTTTTCATGCGAGGCTTAGAGGGCAGAAAACTCAGCCGCATTTTGGAATTTGCGCTGGCGGGATTTATGGTTTTAGCGGCGGTACTGACCGTAACGCTCTACTGGACCATTCCGGATGTTACACTGCATCACCCCGGCGAACCGTTGCGGCTGTTTGAAAAATATTTTGTAGTGCTCACCGTTTCCGGCTGTATGGCGGAGCTCATTTTATGGCAGGCGTTGCAGGTGATGCGCAATATCAACCGCGGCAAAGCGTTCTCCAAAAACACAGTAAAGCGGTTGAGTGTTGTCGGCTGGGAATGCCTTTTGCTTGCACTTTTCTATTTTTCAATGACCTTTTGGGTGCACAAATTCTTTATGGTGGTCGTTTTTGTGGCGTTTGCGATCCTTGGCATGCTGTTGTTTGTATTGGCGCAGTTGTTCCGCGAGGCATTTGCATATAAATCCGAAAACGACATGACCATCTGAATGGGGGTGCGATAAAGTGATCATTATCAATTTGGACGTGATGATGGCAAAGCGGAAAATGGGGCTCACCGAGCTTGCTGACAAGGTTGGTATCACCCTTGCCAATCTCTCCATCCTCAAAAATAACCGCGCTCGCGCGGTGCGATTTTCCACCCTGGACGCGATCTGCAAGGCGCTCAACTGTCAGCCGGGCGATATTTTAGAATATCAACCCGACGAGCAGGACGAGGAAGAATAAAAAGTCGTTCAAAGCGTATTGCTTTGAACGACTTTTTTCTTATTTCAACTCCACCACCGTCACGCCTGCTTCGCCTTCGCCAAAGGTTCCAAGTCTGAACCCTTTTACAGACGGATGACGTTTTAAATGCTGCTGCACCGCGGTACGCAACACACCGGTGCCTTTGCCGTGAATGATGGTGAGACGCTCTAATCCCGCCATCACCGCGTTGTCAATAAACATATCCACTTCCATGAGCGCCTCTTCCGCGTTCATGCCGCGCAAATCCAGATCGGTATTCGCCGATCGCTCCATGCGGGAGGCAAGCCCCACCTTACCGGTAGAGCGCGTGGGGGATTTCTTTTGCGGTTGTTTTTTCTCGGGAGCGAGTTTTACATTGGAGAGCGGGGTGCGGGTGCGGATAACACCGATCTGCACCTCTACCTGCTCGCCGCTCGGCAACGCAGTGACCACCGCGTCTTTGCCGATATCTTTCAAAATGATACGATCCCCCACTTTAAGCGCGCGGGGGAGCACATAGCCGTCATCCTGTCGTGCGACCACCGGATCCAGTTGCTCATCCAAGCCTTTTAATCGGGATCTAAGACGGCTGCCCGCCTCTTGCAGATCCGCGTCCGCGCGCCGCTTTTGCTTGCGGATCTCGGCAAGTTCTGCTTGCAACGCCTCCGCTTCCGCGCGGGCTTTTTCGAGGAGACGCCGTCCCTCTGCTTTGGCTTGTTCGAGCGCTTCTAAGCGCTGTGCTTCGAGCTTTTCCAAATGCGATTGCAGTTTTTCCGCTTTTCTGTCAGCGGCGGCAGCGTCCGCTTTTGCGGCGGCGAGTTGGCTTTCCAGTTCGCCGCGCTTATTCTCCAACTCCGAGACCACCTCTTCCAAGCGGCGGTCATCACTGGAAACAAGCCCTTTTGCGCGTTCCACAAGGGTGAGTGGCATGCCGAGTTTTTCGGCGATGGCGAACGCGTTGGAACGCCCCGGTGTACCGATGAGCAACCGATAGGTCGGGCGCAATGAACTTACGTCAAATTCACAGCTGCCGTTTTCCACGCCGACCGTTTCGATGGCGTAGGCTTTGAGTTCTGCGTAGTGGGTGGTCGCGATCACGCGGCTGCCCTGCGCGCGGAGTTGTTCCAGTATAGATACCGCAAGCGCCGCACCTTCGATAGGATCGGTGCCCGCGCCCACCTCATCCATCAGCACAAGGCTTTGCCCGTCCGCATGCTTTAAAATGCGGATAAGGTTGGTCATGTGTGCGGAGAAGGTGGAAAGGGATTGTTCGATGGATTGCTCGTCACCGATATCTACGAGCAGTTTGCGGAAAATGGCGACGGTGCTGCCGTCCCTAACAGGCGGTAATAGACCGCACATGGTCATGAGGGTGAGCAGTCCCACCGTTTTGAGGGTGACCGTTTTGCCGCCGGTGTTGGGACCGGTGATAACCAGCGTGTCAAATTCCCCGCCCAACTCCACGTCGATGGGCACCACCTTTTCGGGGTCGATCAGCGGATGGCGCGCCCCTTTTAAAAGCAGGTGTCCGTCGGTAGTGACGGTGGGCTTTGTGCCTTTCATCGCGTAGCCAAGACGCGCTTTGGCGAAAATAAGATTGAGTTCCACCAAAATCGCGTAATCCGCGATAATGCTGCCGGCACTCGCGCCGACCTCCGCGGAGAGTTCCATGAGAATGCGCTCAATTTCGGTTTGTTCGCGGGATTCGAGCAGGCGTAGTTCGTTGTTGGTCTCCACCACCGCCATCGGTTCAACAAATACGGTGGCACCCGATGCGGAGGTATCATGCACCAATCCCGGCACGCTGCTGCGGCACTCGATCTTCACCGGCACCACAAATCTGCCGTCGCGGATGGTGACGATGGGCTCCTGTAAATATTTCTGCGTGGTGGCGGAATGGATCATTTTATCCAGTTGTTCACGCACTTTAGATGCAGCCGCCCGCATTTTGCGACGAATGTCATATAAAGCGGGGGAGGCGTTATCCGCTACCTCTTCTTCACTCGGCAGGATACTGCCGATCTTTTCTTCCAACTTTTTTTGCGGGGCGAGCGCTGCAAAGCGATCATCCAGCGTGGTAGAAACACCCGTACAGCGTCCCCGCCATTCGTGCACCCCGCGCACCGTGCGCAAAAGATCTGCAATACCCAGTAATTCTCGCGGGGAAAGGGAGGCGCCGGAGGCGGCACGCTTTAAACTGTCATCGCGGTTTGTCAGTTGCCCGAAAGAAGGGGCACCAAACCCTGCCATCAATCGACAGGCATCGTCCGTTTCGGTGAGCAGGCGGCGCACCTCGTCTATATGTATAGCGGGACGCAGCTCGCGTGCGGCAGAAGCGGCGTCTCCGCCTGCGGTTTCCTGCGCGAGCCGTTCCAAAATCTTATCCAGTTCAAGAACCTTGTAATGGTGTTGCAAAAAATCACCTCTATGCCAGTGAATGATAAAACTCCAACGTTTTAAAGCTGCGGTTTAGTTGTGCTTTCAAGAACGCTTCGGCAACGTCACTGAATTGTTTGAGCGACCCGTCCGACAAGGAGAATGCAAAGCATTTTTCAATAGGACAGGTGATAACATGCCGCACAGCTGTGAGTGTGCCCGCTGACAGCGGCAGAGCGCCTATCGGCGCGTGCGTCCCGCAGAAAAGCTGTCCTGCGACAGCGGAAAAGCACATGGTATCCGTGCTGCCGCCGCAAGCGGCGCACGCAGCCAGATCCGGCATATAGCCGGCGAGGGATAAAAGTCGCCATTCCACCGCGGCTTTGAGCAACAAGGCGGGGCGGGTGCCGTTTGCAAGATGATGCAACGCGTACAAAAGCAATCTGAGCGGTTCTGCGGCGGGCTCATTAGCGGGACAAAGTGCTGCCGCCAATTCGCAGAAATACTGTGCAAGTGACATCCGCTCGATATCCTCACGAAGCCCGAAAAAGGTTTCAATCGGTTGTGCGTCTTCCACAATATATGTATCCCGCCCGGTGATGAGACGCAGGCGGGAAAACATCAATAGTCCGGTGGCAGAGCCTGACCGACTTTTTATACGGCGGGCACCGCGCGCAGCCGCGCGCACCACACCCTTTTCTTTTGTCAAAACGGTGATAAAGCGATCCGCTTCTCCCACACCGTTATATTCCCGGATGATAAGGCCCTCGGTGATGAGAGCGACTCCCCGTTCCTTCGCTGTCGGCATCGGATGGCTCCTTTCTCCCGACAGAATTTTGCGCCGCATAGATATCCACACCGCGATAGCGCAGATAATCGGCGATCCGTCCGGTTCTTTTAAAATCTTCCCACAGTTTTTCGTCGTCCATGAAAAAGCCTCCTTTGCACCACTAGTATGCGATGCAAAGAGCGGGAAAAGCCGTGGAAGATTTTACATTGTGTATCCAAAATTTTGCAGTTGTCCCGAGCGGTTGCGCCAATCCTCGCGCACCTTTACCCAGCACTGCAAATTCACCTTGCTGTCAAGAATTTCCTCTAATTCCACGCGGGCGGCGGTGCCGATAGAACGCAACTGCGTGCCGCGTTTGCCGATCACAATACCCTTGTGCGATTCGCGTTCACAAACGATGGTCGCCTCTAAATCAATGATAGCATCCCCGCTTGCCGTTTCGCGCTCATCCCAGCTTTCGATAACTACCGCGATACCGTGTGGCACTTCATGTTGGAGCTGCTGTAATGTCTTTTCGCGGATAACTTCCGCCGCCAAAACTCGTTCCGGCTGATCGGTCAGCGCGTCGTCGGGGAAAAAATGGGGACCCTCTACCGCAAAGCTGCGCAGATGCGCCATCAATTCCTTGACGCCGTCGCCGCTTTTGGCGGAGACAGGGAAAATGCTGTCAAACGCAAATTCCGTATTCCACATATCCATACAAGCGAGCAAGCGCGGCTTGTCCTCTACGATATCGGTTTTATTGATAACCAAAACGGTGGGGGTGTTATCGTTTTTGAGACGACGCAGCAGCCCCTTTTCTTCGTCGCTGATCTTTTCAGTGGGCTCCGCGACCAACAGACACACCTCAATATCGTTCATTGCCTCGCCGATGGAGCGGCGCATAAATTCATCCAGTTTATTGCGCGCACGGTGCTGACCGGGGGTGTCGGTGAATACCAACTGGCATTCTTCTTCGGTACACACCCCCATAATGCGGGTGCGGGTGGTTTGTGGCTTGTCCGACACGATGGCGACCTTACTGCCCACCATGCGGTTAAGCAGGGATGATTTGCCGACGTTCGGCCTGCCGACGATCGCAACAAAGCAAGAGGTGGTTTTTGTAGACATATACGCCCTCCCTAATCAATGGTATAACTGAAATTACGAGGCAGACCCATCGAGGTCATCACCTTTTCTTCCTTTTCGCGCATATGTACGGCTTCCAAACCGCCGTTCACATGGTCGTAGCCGAGCAGATGCAGCATGGAATGGGTGGTGAGATACCCCACCTCGCGCTGCAAGCTGTGACCGAACTGCTCCGCCTGTTCAGCGGCGCGCTGTACCGAGATCACAATATCACCGAGCATGTAGGCATCAGTGGCGGGATTTTTATCATAAACGCCGTTTTCACCCAGCGGAAAGGACAGCACGTCGGTTGCGGCGTCGATTTTACGTTGTTTTTTGTTGATGATGCGGATCTGATCGTTATCCACGATGGAGACATCCACCTCCGCACTACCCTCAAATCCTTCCATCACCAACACCGCATGGCAACAACGGCGCATTAAAAGGCGCATACCGGTGGGGATGCGGACGGTTTTTTGCTTGTTTTCAATGTTTACCTTGATTTTTTCCATTACTCCTCTTTCCTTCTTTGGTTACGGGGGTGGTTGATTTGTTTGCCTTGCTTGCCGTTTTATCGTATTTTTCATACGCGGCTATGATGCGTTGCACCAGTTCGTGGCGCACTACATCCTTTTCGGAGAAGCGGCAGATCGCCACATCCGCCACACCATCCAGTACACGCATGGCCTCTTTGAGACCGCTACATTTGCCGTCCGGCAGGTCGATTTGTGTGATATCGCCGGTAACCACCATCTTAGAGCGGAAACCGAGGCGGGTGAGGAACATTTTCATCTGCTCCGGGGTGGTGTTTTGCGCTTCGTCCAGGATGATAAAACTGTCATCCAAGGTGCGTCCGCGCATATATGCCAGCGGGGCGATCTCAATGTCGCCGCGCTCCATATACTTTTGATAATTTTCGCTGCCCAGCATGTCGAAAAGCGCGTCATACAGCGGGCGGAGGTAGGGATCGATCTTCGCTTGCAGATCACCGGGCAGGAAGCCCAACTTTTCGCCTGCTTCTACCGCGGGGCGGGTCAGAATAATACGATCCACCAATTTCGCGCGGTAGGCGCTGACCGCCATTGCGACAGCGAGGTAGGTCTTGCCGGTACCGGCGGGACCGATACCCAGTACGATGGTGTTTTTAGAAATGGCATCGACGTACCGCTTTTGTCCCAAAGTCTTGGCTTTGAGCGGCTTGCCCTTGGCGGTGACACAAATGCTGTCGGCGGTCAGTTGCGGTAACTTTTCCTCCGCGTCCTCATCCACCAGCGTGAGCACGTACCGCACGTTCTGTTCGGTGAGCTGTTCGCCCTTGGCGATCAGCTGCAAAAGCCCTTCGACGGCGCGGACGGCTTTGGATACCGCCTCCGGATCACCGGTGATCTTAAGAGCGGTGTCGCGGTTCAATATATCCACTTTGAAATGCTGCTCTATGAGCCGCACGTTTTGATCAAAACTACCGAAAAGAGAGATCGCTTCTTCCATGCGATCAACCTGAATGATCTGTTCTATCATAATTTTCCTCGTATCCTTAATATTCCAATATATAGTATACCAAAAAATACGCGCTTTGTCATTAGTTTTTTCTCAATTTTTGGTAGAATTATCCGCGAATTTGAGCGGTACTTCTTTTGCAATATCTTCCTCGCACCGCAAGGTGACGGTGAGGGTGACACCGTCAGCGTTTGCAGCGGTACGGCGGTCAAGCTCTGCCGTGACCTTTACGTTTTTCTCGGCAAGCGTATCAAGTTGCGCTTTGAGTCGTTTTTCCGCGAGTGCGGCGGCTTCGTTCTGGGTGTGCTGTATTTTAATCGCCTCTACCTGTACAAATCTGCGATCGATCAGTCCAAGCGGCAGGGTGATACTATCTGTCCGCGGCAGGCGGTGCCATGTGGTGACCGCCCAATCCCCTTGCAGTGTATCGGCGGTAAACAGCGGGATATCCCATTTCAAAAACCGAAAATACGGACGGTAAAGCACATTTTTTGTTTGCGTTTTGACTGTTTCATAAAACGGCACCGCGACCGTCAGGGTGCGGGTGGTTTCGGCGATAATCCTAGCGCTCGCCTTGCGCAGATACAGATTGCCCGCGGCGCTTTCCACCGTGCCGCTGACCAGCAGCGTGCCGGCTGTCACGCCGTCACCGACCTTTACCGCCGCCTGCCCGCTGTAAACCTCGGTGGAAAGGATCCTGCCGTCGCGTGATGCGATCAGATTGGAAAAATTATCGTGAAAATTCTCAATAGAGGGCTTGGGATCGCGCGCATTGACCGCTACCCGCGCTACACAGCCGGAGGGGTTGACCGACACAAACACCATTTCCTCCAAATCGGACAAAGCTTTGAGTCGCAAGGTTTGCATGTCGATATCCTGGATACGACAGCCGGGGTACACCCCTTGTGCTTCTACCGCGGCGAGGACAGCTGTCTCATCCACCGGCATTTGTGCATCCACCTGCACCACCCATATTCTGCCGGACAGGACGTACAGCAGCACCGCTGCCAGCATCAATCCTATCGGTAGACCTATCCGTTTGCGGTAAGGGAAAAGGCGGAAGTAAAGACCGCGCTTGCGATAAATGCGCAGACGCATGCAGGCGCGCTTTGCGAGTGGGCGCAGTTGCCTGTATTCTCCTGCGGGGCAGGCAGCGAACAGCGTTTCTCCCTGTCTTTGGGTGTGGGTGATGTGCAGCGCGTTTGCTGCTGCTTCGCTCAACAGTTTTTCGGGAAAGCCCCCCTCTCCGAAAAACCAGACGTATCCTTTCACAAAATCTAATACGCGCATAGTAACCCCTCACAATAGCCGAAACAATGTTTTCGCCGAAAAGACGCCGTGTGGGCGATTAGAGTTCAATTCTTTTCGGCTATAAAAACGAAACGGTCACGATGTGACCGCTGACGACAGCGCTGCCGTTCATGAGACAATTAACCGAAAGCGTTTCACCATCGAACGTAACGTCCCCCTCCACCGTGTGCAGGCGGATGCGGTCCTCGTCGTACTGTAAAATGCGGAGGCAACCCTCCACCACAATGCGGCGGTTACCGGTAAACTCCATGCGCAGAGCGCGGCACAGCGTTCCCTCAGGCATGCGCACCGTGCGCTCCAACCGTCGGAGTAGTTGCTGTTTGCGCTTTTTCATGCTGCACCACACCTTTCTTCGTCTTATATACTATGCGCGCGGCGGGCGGTACTATGACGGCATATTTGCGAGCGAGCGGGCATAGGAGTGTAGAGATCGGTATTAAAACGAATGTCAGTGGTGTGATGGTGCTATGCGACAAAAACTCGAAAAATTCATCATTGCCGTGCTTTTTGCAGTGATGGGAACGGCGATCTTTATATTTCCTGACGCGGCAGCGGCGGGCGCATCCCGTGGACTTTCCCTTTGCGGTGCGGTCATCATTCCGTCGCTGTTGCCGTTTTTGGTGTTGTCCGGCACTTTTATGCGCTGTGCGCTGTGCGATACGGTGGGCAGATGGCTTGCGCGACCGACAGCGGTGCTTTTTCGTTTGCCGGGAACCTGCGCCGCGCCGATATTGCTTTCGATGCTGGGCGGGTATCCTGTCGGTGCGGCGGCGGTGGAGCAACTGCTGAAAAGCGGACAGATAAGCGAGGCACAAGCCGCTCGCATGCTGCATTTTTGCGTCAACGCAGGCCCCGCGTTTGCGGTAAGCACTGTGGGTGCGGCACTTTTATCGGATGTGCGGTTGGGGTGGTTGCTGCTTGCCGCGCATCTGGGCGCGGCGGTGCTTATCGGTATTTTGGAGGGGCTTTGCTGTCCGCGTGTTTCTCCGAAAAATGCTGTGAGAAGGCAAGAGAGACCGCTCGCGGCGGCGTTCACCGATGCGGTCAACAGCAGTACGATTTCCCTTTTGTATATGTGCGGTTTTGTCATTCTGTTTTCGGTGGTGCTGTCCTTGCTTGACGGCGGCGGTATTGCCGCCTTGATTGAACGTGTGTGCAAAACGCCTGCGCTGCTGTCGGGGCTTTTGGAGGTGAGCAGCGGCTGCGTGGTATTGGCGGGGGAGACGGCTCCCTCCATGTTTTTGTTTGGTTTTTTCTTAGGCTTTGGCGGGCTTTCGGTGCACTGTCAGGTGCGTGCGATCTTGCAGGCACATCCCACCGCCTTGCGACGTTTTTTTATTTTTCGTTTGCTGCACGGTACGCTTGGCGGCGGGCTTGCGGCGGTGTTATATCACAGTATTCCGTTGCCGCTGCAAACGCTGCGTCCCGGTGTGGCACAGTTGCAATTATTTACCGCTTCCCCCATGGCTTCGCTTGCGTTACTCGCCATGTGTATATGTTTTCTGCTGAACGGTGAAAAAAAGATTGCGAAAAGTCGATAAATGTGGTATTATTAACAATATGAAGAGTTTTGAAAGGGGGAACCTGAAATGAAACGGCGTTTATACGGCAACAACATCCCGCCATGCTGTGAATACTGTGCGCGTGCGCGGCGCAGCGCGGACAACCGCACCATGCTGTGCATCAAAAGAGGCATTGTGCCGCTTTACCACCATTGTCGCCGTTTTCGGTATGACCCCTTAAAACGCGTGCCGGTGCGCCAGCCGTCCCTCGCCGCGTACAGCGAAGAGGATTTCCGTTTGTGATTTTAAAATTCGGTATTGACAAAACGATGCGGGTGTGTTAAGATATCACTCGCATCGAAAATATGCGGCTTTAGCTCATCTGGTAGAGCGCCACCTTGCCAAGGTGGAGGTAGCGAGTTCGAGCCTCGTAAGCCGCTCCAAAGAAGCAAGTCGAGAGACTTGCTTTTTTTCTTTAAAGGAGGATCTTTATGACACGAGAACACTTTTTTGGTCATGCAAAATGGGTGGGCGCTTCCGATAGAACGGCGCACACGTTTTCGGTGATTCGCGGCAGATTTCATGT
>JAZUAN010000030.1:0-38685 GCA_045638005.1 Acutalibacteraceae bacterium
GTCGGCTGTTTTTACTTTTAGATGCGGTTCTGCTGATCGTTACGATCTTTTCTGTTCTGCTGATCGTTGCGGTTCTGCTGGTTCTGTTGATTCTGACGATTCTGCTGATTCTGCTGATTCTGTTGGTTCTGACGATTCTGATCCATAACGTTACCTCTTTCTTTCGTATATTCGAGACAACTTAGAGCGATAAGTGTAATCCACCTTTTAAAACAAGTTTAGATTATTCTCATCACCATGCGTTATCTCGTATTCGTATTGTTTACCTTGACCACGCACTTATGCAACAAAATATAAAATTGAAAATTTTACTTGCATTTTTTAAGGATATATGATAGTATATATACCAAAGTATATGAAGTATGTTGAAAGAGTGGGGCGACCCGCTCTTTTGTGTTGTTGTGAGGTGAAAAGAAATATGGCAAAGAAGCGAGCAGGAGGCGGCAGCGGTAATACCGCAGAAATAGTACGTCGTATGGCGCAGCCGATTGCAGAAGAAGCAGGTGTCTTTTTGTGGGATGTCCGTTTTGTCAAAGAAGGCGCTGATTGGTTTTTACGAGTCTTTATCGACCGTGAGGATCAACCGGTCTCCATTGACGATTGCGTGAAGGTTTCCCGAAAGCTGAGCGATCTTTTAGACGAAAAGGATCCCATTTCGCAATCCTACTGTTTGGAGGTCAGCTCCCCCGGTATCGAACGCGAACTTGTCAGACCGGAACACTTTGAGATGTTCACCGGTGCTGCCGTTGTTGTACGGTTGTATCAGGCAATAGACGGTGAAAAGGAGTTTGCCGGCATATTGCAGGCACTCACTGAGGACGGCAAGATCATTTTGACCGATATCGACGATAAAGAATTGCAATTTGACCGCAAAGAGGTCGCCGGCGTTCACGTGTTGGAAGAAGAATACGATGATGACGGCGATGCAGAATAAAACAATCAATACATTCAAAAGATCATATATGGAGGTTATACAGAATGACTAAGAAGGAAACTACCGAGTTTTTCGAAGCGCTCAAAATGCTGGAAACCGAAAAAGGCATTTCCGGCGAATACCTGATGGAAAAGATCCGCGCCGCTATCATCAGTGCGGTGAACAAGGATTATGACACCAAAGATAACGTCACGGTGATCATGGATCCGGTTGCCAACGTATTTAAGGTTTCTATCCGCAAGGAGATCGTGGAGGAGATCAACGATCCCAAGACCGAGATCCTGCCGGACGCTGCTGCCAGCTACACCAAAAAACCGGTTGTCGGCGGTTTTGTTGAAATCCCGCTCGAGCCCAAGCAGTTTGGTCGTGTGGCAGCACAGGCTGCCAAGCACACCATCCACCAGGGCATCCGCGAAGCGGAAAAAGGACAGCAGATGGAGGAATTCCAACGTTGTAATCAAGAACTGGTCACCGCTACCGTCCGCCGTGTGGATCCCCGTACCGGTGCCGCTACGGTGGAATTTGGCAAAGGCGAATCTGTCTTGCCCAAGACCGAGCAGATCGGTGACGAAGTTATCGAGGAAGGCAGCCGCATCAAGGTATATATTGTGGACGTAAAGAGTACCGAGGGTGGTCCGAGAGCACTTATCTCCCGCACCCATCCGGGCCTTGTCAAAAGATTGTTCGAAATGGAAGTGCCGGAAATCTTTAACGGTGTTGTGGAAGTGAAAGCCATCTCCCGCGAAGCCGGCTCTCGCACCAAGATCGCGGTTTTATCCCATGACGAAAACGTAAACGCCATCAGCGCTTGTATCGGTATGCGCGGCGCGCGTATCGCCGGTATCGTTGAAGAACTCGGCGGCGAGAAGATCGATGTCATCGAATACAGCGAGGATCCCACCCAGTTTATCGCTGCCGCGCTCTCCCCTGCTAAGGTGCTGTCCATTGAAGTAGATCCGAACGGCGAAAAAGCCTGCCGCGCCACCGTACCGGACGGTCAACTGTCCCTCGCCATCGGTAACAAAGGTCAAAACGCGCGACTGGCCGCCCGTCTGACCGGTTGGAAGATCGACATCCGCCCCGAAAGCGGTTTCTACGGCGAAGACACCGAAAACTAAGTATTCTCATCCGATCTGAAAGGAGGAACGTCACATGCCGCAAGAAAAGAAAATGCCGTTACGCCGCTGCGTCGGTTGCAACGAGCACAAACCTAAAAAAGAACTTATCCGCGTGGTGCGTGAAGATGAAAACGTATTTTCCATTGATCTGACCGGCAAGAAAAACGGACGAGGCGCATATATCTGCAACGACGTCGCCTGTCTGCAAGCCGCTCATAAAAAGCACGCCCTTGAACGTTCCTTCTCCTGCAAGATCCCGGAAGAAATATATGCCCGATTAGAGGAGGAACTGCTGCAAAGTGAATAACAAGCTTGTTGGATTGCTCGGCATCTGCCGCCGCTCCGGTCATCTGACCGTAGGGTTTGACGCTGTAAAAGGGCTTCTCATCCAGAGAAAAGCGACACTCATTATGACAGCCGCCGATCTTTCCGAAAAAACAGAAAAGGAACTTCGCTTCGCAATAAACGAACAACAAGTTCCGCTAAGCAGATTGCCCCTCGACAAAGCGAGCATTGGTGCCGCTTTGGGGCTGCAAAAGCCGGTTGGCGTGATCGCCACCGATGACAGTGGCTTTGCCGCATCTATAGTTAACCTAAAGGAGGACGATGCCTAATGATGATCAAATATCGCGTCAGCGACGTTGCCAAGGATTTTGGCGTTCCCGGAAAAGAAGTTATTGAAATACTGGGAAAATATTTTGAACCTGCTAAGAAAAGTGCTACCGCGCTGCAAGAAAACGAACTGGATATCGTTTTCGAGCACTATACCCAAAAATTCGCCGTCGAAAGCTTCGACGAATATTTCGCCACCGCAAATGAGCGTCCGGCGAAAAAGGAAGAGCCCGCTCCCGCTCCGGTAGAGGAAGCGCCCAAAGAGGAAAAGAAAGCGGAGAAGCCTGTCGCTAAAACCGAAAAGCCTACCGTTAAAGCTGAAAAGCCGGCTGCAAAAACGCCTGAAAAGCCCGCAGATAACGGTCCCGCCGTGGTCATTCCGCCGATGCAGAAAAAGCAGAAAACCGGTCAAAAGGTGGAGCGCGGTCCTATTGAACGCCGCGTGGTTGACACCCGCACCGTGCAGGTGGACGTGGGCAAATATGACGAAAAATTTGATGTGATGGCACAAACCAACAGCCATCGCGGCAATGAAAACGCCGTGCGCAAGCAAAAGATTAACCAAAAGTCGCAGCAGTATCGTAAGCCGCATCGCCGTCGTGAGACTGAGGCGGAGCGCATGAAGCGTATCGAAGCGGAGCGTAAAAAGAAACAGATGACCATCACGGTGGGTGAAACCATCACGGTGGGCGAACTGGCTTCTCGCTTGAAGGCTACTGCCGCCGAGGTCATCAAAGCGCTCATGAAGTTGGGCGTTATGGCTTCTGTGAATGAAGAGGTGGATTTTGACACCGCTTTCCTCGTTGCCGAGGAATTCCATGCACACGTGGAACGCGAAGTGGTGGTCACCATCGAAGAACAGATTATCGACGACAGTGAGGACGATACCGAAAATCTGCGTCCCCGTGATCCCGTTGTGGTGGTCATGGGTCACGTTGACCACGGTAAAACCTCCATCCTCGACGCTATTCGTAAAACCAACGTTACCAGCGGTGAGGCGGGCGGTATTACCCAGCACATCGGCGCGTACCGCGTCAACTGTGACGGCAACAATATCACCTTCCTCGACACCCCCGGTCACGCGGCGTTCACCTCCATGCGTGCCCGCGGTGCACAGGTGACCGATATCGCTATCTTGGTGGTTGCCGCGGATGACGGTATCATGCCGCAGACCATTGAAGCTATCAGCCATGCGAAAGCCGCAGGCGTATCCATTATCGTTGCCATTAACAAAATGGATAAACCCGAAGCCAACCCCGATCGCGTCATGCAGCAGCTCACCGAGCATGAACTGGTGCCGGAAGAGTGGGGCGGCGACGTTATCTGCGTGCCTGTTTCCGCAAAAACCGGCATGAACATCGACAAACTGCTCGAAACCGTTCTGCTTATCGCAGAGGTGCAGGAATACAAAGCCAATCCCGACCGTGCCGCTAAAGGTACCGTTATTGAATCCCGCCTTGATAAAGGTCGTGGTCCGCTTGCCACCGTTCTGGTGCAAAACGGCACCTTACATGCGGGCGATATCATTGTTGCCGGTTCCGCTGTGGGTCGCATCCGTGCGATGACCGATGAAAACGGTCGTGCCCTCGAGGTAGCAGGTCCCTCTGTTCCCGTGGAGATCATGGGTCTCGATGCCGTTCCCGTGTCCGGCGACACCTTCAACGCGGTTACCGACGAGCGTCTCGCACGTCAGTTGGTTGAGCAGCGCAAGGATGCTGCAAAAGAGGAACGCTTCAACGAGTATCAGAAGGTTACCCTCGAAAACGTATTCGACCAGATGCAGGCTGGCGACATCAAAACCCTCAATATCATCGTCAAGGCTGACGTGCAGGGTTCTGTCGAGGCGGTTAAGCAGTCGCTTGAAAAACTGTCCAACGAAGAAGTACGCGTGCGCGTTATCCACGGCGCTGTCGGCGGCGTGACCGAAAACGACGTTATGCTCGCTTCCGCTTCGGATGCTATCATGGTCGGCTTTAACGTTCGTCCCGATCCGCTGGCACAGGTTGCCGCAGAGCAGAACGAAGTGGATATGCGTATGTACCGCATCATCTACGATTGTATCGAAGAGATCGAGTCCGCTATGAAGGGTAAAATGGCGCCCAAAACCCGTGAAGTGCTGCATGGTCGTGCGGAAGTGCGGCAGGTATACCGCATCACCGGCGTGGGTCTGGTTGCCGGTTGCTACGTTCTCGACGGCAAGGTTTGCCGCAACGACCTTCTGCGTATCGTGCGTGACAACATCATCATCGGCGACGATAAGATGATCTCGCTCAAACGTTTCAAGGACGACCAAAAAGAAGTCGCTCAGGGCTATGAATGCGGTATCGGCCTGGAGAAATTCACCGATATCAAAGAGGGCGACATCTACGAAACCTATATTATTGAGGAGTACAGAGACTAATGGGAAGCTACCGTTCCGACCGTACAAGTGAAGATATCATGCGTGAACTGACTGCCATCCTGCGGACCGTCAAAGATCCGCGGGTGGCGGGCAAAATGCTGAGCATTGTCCGTGTGGACGTCACCCGCGATATGTCCTATGCCACCGTATTTATCAGTGCGATGGAAGGCATCGACGTGGCAAAAGAAGCGGTGAAGGGACTTGTATCCGCCGCAGGGTATATGCGCAGAGAACTGGGTAACGCGCTGCGTTTGCGGTACACGCCCGAGCTGCGCTTTATTGCGGATGACTCTATCGCGTACAGCGCCGGCATTGCTGCCACCCTCAACCGCCTCCAAAAGGAGGAGAAATCGGATGAAGAGTGAGCATCTCAATCTTGAACAAGCCGCAAAGCTGTTACTGACCGCTGACAACATCCTACTTTTGTCTCACCAATATCCCGACGGTGACACTTTGGGATGTGCCGCAGGTCTTTGCATCGCTTTGCAAGGGTTGGGAAAACAGGTATGTATCGCTTGTAACGACCCTATTCCCGCCAAATACGAGTATATGCTGACCCCGATCAAGCAACAGTCTTTTGAACCGCAGTTCATCTGCGCCGTAGACGTCGCAGACAGCAAGCTGCTCGGTCCCAACATGCAGCAGTATGCTGACAAGGTGGATCTTTGTATCGACCATCACGGCACCAACGTGGAGTATGCAAAATCGCTGCTTCTTGATGCCGATTGCGGTGCTGCAACCATGATCATCTTCCGACTTTTACCGTTTTTGGGTGTGTCACTCACCACCGAAATCGCCACATGCCTGTACACAGGTATGGTGACCGATACGGGCTGCTTCAAATACGGCAATACCACCCCTGAGACACACCGTATGGCGGCCGCCTGTATTGAAACAGGTGTCCCATACGCGACCATCAACCGCGTGATGTTTGACACCAAGTCCCGCGCTCGTATCGAATTGGAACGCATGGCTTTACAAGGTATTTCGTTCCATTTTGGCGGTCGTTGTGCGATCATGTCCATCACCAATGATATGGTCAAAAAAAGTGGTGCTGATGAAAATGACATGGAAGGGTTGCCACCTCTTCCCCGTCAGATCGAAGGCGTTTGGGTAGGCATTACCCTGCGCGAGCAAAAGGATGGTAGCTTTAAAATCAGCATGCGTACCGGTGCGCACGCCAATGCCGCAGAGCTTTGTAAACTGTTGGGTGGCGGCGGTCATGCGGCTGCTGCCGGTTGCCGCGTTGATCTACCTTTGGCGGATGCTTCCGCCATGCTGGTGGAGCTGATCGGCGAAAATGTGAAAGGAATTAAAGAATAAGTATGGACGGCATTCTTTGCATTGACAAAGGACAGGAGATCACCTCCTTTGTTTGCTGCGCCATCACGCGCCGTATTTTACAAGAGAAAAAAGTCGGACACGCCGGCACCCTCGATCCGATGGCGACCGGCGTGTTGCCTATTCTGCTGGGAAAAGCCACCAGAGCGCTGGATTTTCTGCCCACCCACGACAAGCGGTATGTGGCTACCATGCGCTTTGGGTTTACCAGCGATACGTTGGATGTTTGGGGACAGGTATCGGCTACCGAAAAAGCCATTCCCTCTCTCTCGGAGATCGAGGCCATATTACCGCAATTTCGCGGTGACATTATGCAGATCCCGCCCATGACCTCTGCGCTCAAAAAAGACGGAAAGCGTCTGTATGAGCTCGCAAGAGAGGGTATTGAAATCGAGCGTGAGCCGCGCCCTATCACCATCTACGCGCTTAATATCATCGAATATAAGCAGGATGTAGGCGAACTTACCATTGACTGCAAATGCTCCAAGGGTACATACATCCGTTCCATTTGTGATGATATCGGCAGAGCACTTGGCTGCGGTGCTATAATGACCGCTCTGCGACGCACAGAAGCCGCCGGCTTCACAATCGAGGATTGTGTTGCTATCGACGATACAACCGCAAAAGAAACGCTTTTAGGGCGTATTCTGCCAATCGAAAGCGTATTCACCCCCTACCCCGCCATTACCGTATCCGCCGCACAAGCAGTGCGTTTCAAGAACGGCGGCGCGTTGGATTTAAAACGTCTGCACGGCGAGATACCCACGGGACCTATTCGCGTAAAAGCGCCGGACGGCGTCTTTTTGGGGTTAGGGGAAGCAAAAGACGAACAATTGAAAATACTGAAGTTATTTATATAAGGACAGATAACATGAACGTCTACTCCATTCCGACACAATCACATACCATACCCGCCGCTGACCGCATTATTGCTATCGGCGTATTTGACGGTATCCATATCGGACATCGCACGGTGCTTTCCCGCGCGCTAATGGAGCACGATCTGACACCCGCGGTATTTACCTTCTGTGAAACAGGGCATCTCAAATCGGGCGGCTATTTGCAGACCGATGATGAGCGTCGCGCCATTTTAGAGGGGTTGGAATTTGCCGACGTATTCGAAGCGGATTTCACCGCTATCAAAAATATGTCCCCCGCAGCATTCGTGGACATGCTCAAAAACGATTTGGGCGCAAAAGCGATCGTTTGTGGCTTTAATTTCCGTTTTGGCAAAGACGGCGCGGGCAACACGGTACTTTTAAAAACGCTTTGCGAAACGGCAAATATTGCTTTATACGTCTGCGAGGCTGTTGAGACAGACGGACAAACTGTTAGTTCCACCCGCATCAAGCAGGCACTGAAAAACGGCGATATGGATACCGTTTTACACTTACAAAGCCGTCCGTTCACGGTCAACACAACCGTACAAAGCGGACAGCAACTCGGCCGCACACTCGGCTCCCCTACCATCAATCAATGGTTGCCGGATGGTATTGCGCTGCCGCGCTTTGGTGTATACGCATCGGTGGTCATCGTGGACGGTCACGCATTGCCGGCTGTCACGAACATCGGTGTGCGCCCCACTGTTGGCGCCACAAAGCCGCTTGCGGAAACCTATATTTTAAATTTTGGAAAAGATCTCTATGAACAACAAATCCAAACAGAACTCATCCGCTTTTTGCGTCCCGAGACAAAGTTTCATTCGATAGACGCGTTAAAAGCGCAGATCGCAGCGGATATTGATGCCGCACGCGCAGTATTTGCACCAAAAGGCGGCAAACCGCGTGCTATCCTTTTTGACTTCGATAACACCTTACAAGATCGACAGACCGCGTTCCGTCTGTGCATGCAGGATTTTGTCAAAAGGCATTTCCCCGACATGACAGAAGATGAACTCACCCATTACGGCGAGATACTGTTAGGCACATCGGATTTTGGGTTTGTACCATACAGAAAGGTGTTTGAAAAGGCAAAAGAAATTCTACCGCTTGACCCGTCTTTAGGATTTGAGGAGGTATACACTTTCCTTGAGATCGCGTATCCGTTACGCACTACCCTCTTTGAGGATGCGGTAGAGACGCTTAAAGAGCTTAAAAAGCGCGGATACTTAATTGGTATGCTGACAAACGGTATTTCCCGCATTCAAAATTGCAAGGTGGATGTTTCAGGATTGCGTTCTTTGATGGATTATGTCATGGTGAGTGGTGACGAGGATTTGCAAAAGCCGGATCCCGAGCCGTTTCGCCGTGTTGCGTATCGTCTGGGTGTGCATCCCACCGACTGTGTATACGTCGGTGACAACCCCGTGAACGACATTGAGGGCGGACGCGCAGCAAATATGACCGCCGTGTTCCGTGATTTCTCCTATCCGGGTGTTGTGGTTGAGGACCCCTCCGTTCCGCGTATCCATTGTTTGAACGACCTATTAAATATGTATAAGTAAAATGAAAACCTTGGGGTATAGCCCCAAGGTTTTTTATTTTAACAGTATTGTTTGTAATTCCGCTACGGTATTTGCTACCGCTTTTGCGTTCTTCAGTTCCTCTGTATTACCATAGCCATATAAAACACCGACCGTTTCGATCCCACACGCTTTTGCGCCCTCTACATCAAAGCAACGGTCGCCCACCATGATAACCTGTGAAAGATCGGTGATCTGCAGTTTTTCGAGCGCAAAACGGATCACATCCGCTTTCTCCACCCTGGCGCCGCCGAGTTCACTACCGGACAGAAAGGTAAAATATTTCTTCAAATCAAAATGCTCTAAAATTCTATCCGCGAACACCGCAGGCTTAGAGGTGGCAAGCACCAATTTACATCCCGCGGCGGTCAGCGCCTGCAGCAATGCAGGGACACCCTCGTAAACCGTGTTTTCAAATAAGCCTTTATCGCTGAAATATACGCGGTATTCTTTGAGCGCTATCTCCGCTTGTTCGGAGGTGAAGCCGTATACGATTTCAAACTGCTCTTTGAGCGGTGGACCGATAAAGGAATACAGTTCCCGTCTATCCGCCACCTTGATACCAAAACGCTTCAAGGCATACATAATCGAATTGGTAATGCCCAATGCGGGATCGGTAAGCGTACCGTCAAGATCAAAGAATATAAAGGGATATTTCATTTCAAAGCCTCCATACGCGGCAAAATCAGTTTAGCCACTACACCGATCAAAAAGCCCGCAACAGCACCGGTTATAAACAGCGGTATAGCATAATACAGCACACCGGAAACGCCTAACAACACAAATGCCACCAACAGCTGTCCGACATTGTGTAAAACACCGCCCAACATGCTCACCCCAATGGGGCTGAAATGCCGACCTCGGTAACAAAGCCACATAATAAGAAAACTCAGTGCTCCGCCTGCAAGGCTGTACAGCATGCCCGATACCGAGCCAAACGTGAATCCGGCAAGCAGGATACGGATAAGCGATACTACCGCCGCCAAAGGCGCGCCGGAAACATACAGACACAACAGCACCACCAAATTGGCAAGGCCCAGTTTCATCCCCGGAATGCCAAACGGTAACGGCAGTAAAAACTCAATATATCCAAACACAAACGCGAGGGCAACCATTACACCGCCCAAAGCAACACGTTTTGACAAAGCCGTACCTCCTTAGATCGTGATATCCACATCATCGGACGCTGCGTCCTTCACCGTGATCACAAGCTTGTGCGGCAAACATACGATCGTTTCTCCGCGTCGGTTGATACCCCCTTGCTTCACACACAGGTGATCGGGACAATCTGCATTTTTTACGCATATAACGCCATTCTCAATCATAACCGTGTTATTGCCACCGGGAGTCTCAATTATCAATTCCACGCCGTCCTTTAAAGGGTAACTGCCGTACAACTCACCATCTACGGTAATCTCAGCCGCACCATTTATCACAGACGGATATAAAAATCTGCCGCAAAGCAGTAACAGCAACGCCACTGCCGCTACCGCAAGCAGGACGATGCTGTCACCTTTTTTTAAAAACTTCCGTTTCGTATTCATTACAGCACGCTTTCAGTGAAATATGTATACGCCGCATTGACCGCTTTCACAACCGCATTCGCAGAAATGGTAGCACCGGTCAAAGTGTCGATACGTGTGCCTTTTTTCTCACCCATTTGTTCCAGCGGTACCGTACCATCATAAAACCATACCGGCAGTTTCGCATACTCAAACCGCTGCACAAACGGGCTATCCGCAACCTCTGCACCCTGCCCCTTGGTCTCAATCTGATCGATCACCTGAATACCAATGAGGGTTTTGCCATCCGGATCAAAGTAACATCTCACCGATACTCTGCCGCAAAATCCTTCGCCGTAGCCGGTAATGGCGTATGCCACCAGTTTGCCGTTGGCATTAAAGCATTTATCCGCAGCAGTGACCGCTTTGGCATTCGCATCCAACTCGATGGCTTCAAAGCCGTCAATAGAGTTAATAAAAGTCTGCGCGGAAACATCTTGTTTGGAACGGTTATCTACCAAGGCGATCGCCGTAACGATGATGATACCTACCAGTGCAACAGCGGCCACCAACATGATCGTAACGCGTCCCCAGTTATATTCCTTCGCATGTTTTACAACGGACATTATTTTATTCTCCTTCAACGAAATGTGTACGCACAAATTCACCCGCAAGATTTACCGCTTTCACCACAGCTTTTGAAGTGACCGTCGCGCCCGAAAGACCGTCGACATGCGCACCGCGTCCACTTTCTCCGCTCAGATACACCGGCAGATAGCGGTTGGAAAAACGCTCTTGGAAACTCGCTTCTTTAATACGTGCGCCATAATATTCGCTTTCCTTTTGTGACAGCACTTGGATACCGCGCAGCACCTCACCGTCAGCGGAAACCGTAACGGTCATTATGATGGGAGCTTCCGCGTTATATCCCACAACGGACGTTTCCACCGTATATGCAACCAGGGTACCGTTTGCGTCATAGCAGCCGAGCAACGACGATACGGTAGTATCCCCAATAGCGGTTATATCCAGCGGTGCGGTAGTCGCGATTGTCGGCAGATCTGTTACCGGCTGCTCAAAGGCACCCCACACCGCCTGACGTATCGCCGCTGTTGACAGCAAAAGAACCGCCGATAAAACCACCATGCACAGCAACGGTAAAAGGACACGCACCACTTTGCTCTTTCTTTTCATGTAAAAAACTCCTTAATTTAAGTAAACGGCAAAGTTTTCACTGTAAAGGCTCTCGCCTTTATCATTGATCCAAACCGCTTCATACCCATCCACAGCATTTAGCACCTTTTCACCTTCTGCCTGCGGCAGCAGAAAAAGTGCCGTGGACAAAACATCTGCTACTCCCGAGTCGGGACCTATCACGGTTACCGAAGCCCAGTGGTTTGCAGGCTGCAATGTATCGGGATCGATCAGATGATGATATCGCACACCATTTAAAGTGAAATAGCGTTGGTAGTTACCGCTGGTCACCACCGCACAATCTTTCGCCTTGACAATGTGCAGGTGCGTCTGCGGTTTTGCAGGATCCTCCACCCCGATCAAAAACGGAGTGCCCGCCTTATCACCGATCGCAACCACATTGCCACCCACGCTGATAAGCGCGGAAGCAATCCCCATTTCTCTGGCATAGTCGGCCATACGCTGTACAGCGTACCCTTTTGCAAAGGCGCCAACATCCAATGAAACCTCTGTATCGGTGATCTGAACAGTACCATCCGCTTCGTTTAACAACACAGCGCCGATATCACTGTGCGCCGCAGCCGCAGACAACTTATCCGCAGACGGCAAGCGCGCGCTGTCGGGATGCTCCATCGCAACAGTACGAACATCGTGCCATATTTTCAGCACACTGCCCATTGCCATATTAACCTTACCATCGGTGAGGGTATATGCCTCTTTTCCAAACCGCAGCAGAGAAAAGATATCATCCGCAACGGGCATTATCTTCCCTGCGGTTTGGTTGATCATTTTCAGATTGGTAAGTTCATCCACATCTTCATAGATCGTAAACAAGTTGTGCAGGCGCAGCATTTCCTCATGCAGACGTTGCGCCCACCCATCCGCTATTTCCTGCGAAGAAGCATACAGGTGCAGGATAGTCACCGTGTCAAATGCATCCAGATAGGTATACTCAAACCGCTGCACACTGCTCGCGCAGCCAACAAAGGAGAAGAGCATCCCACAGATGCATAGTACAGCTAATATCCGTTTCAATGCTCTTCCTCCCCATTCACAGCTATTAGGCTGCGTTTGCGATAGCTTTTTCTACATTTGCCAGCATGCCAGTCACAACAATGGTACAGCCGGTCGAAAGATCGGCCACCTTACCGTCGGTGAGGGACATACCATCCACCTCAGCGGAGGTTTTGCCAGCCAGATAGGCTTCCAGATTTGCAACCTGCTCATACCATTCCAAACCAATGGCAGAAGCGGATTTCATGCTGTAATCTTCCTTCAACTGACCTTTGGTTTTGACCTCTGCGCTTTCGGCGGTAAATGCACCGTCAGCGATGGCAAAGGATTTTTGCAGTTCATCCATGCGACAATCGGTCACCTTGCCGTCTGCGCCAACCGCAACACCGGTAAAGGAAATATCATAGCGGGGAGCAGTATCTTCGCTGGCTTCATATCTGGTCGCGGTAACCGCAAGACCCAGTTTGTCGGATGCATTTGCGCCACCGGCCTTAGCAGCCTTTGCAGCATCCGAAACAGCGATCATAAAGTCGGTCACAACAATGGTGCAACCCGCGGTCAGATCCGAATCGGTTGCTTTGCCGTCGGTCGTTTCGATAGCGGCAACTTCGTTTGCGGTCATGCCGACAACATATTTACAGAACGCATCTGCCTGCGCGTACCATTCCTGCTTAGCGCCGACAGCTTTCATGCCATAGTCATCACCTAATTCACGCTTGGTTCTGAAATCGGCCACGTCTTTGAGTGCACCGTTTTCGATAGCAGGCTTCAGCTGCACTTCATCCAAGCGGCAGGAAATGATTTTACCGTCTTCATCGGTGAGTACGACCGCTGCAACTGCGGTAAGCTCTGCTTCTGCGCCTTCCGCTTTACCTGTCGCTACAACCGCCATGCCCATCATGGTTTTTGCATCGTCATCGTCTTTTTTGCCGCCCGCTTCAGATGCGCAACCGGCAAACGCTGCTAACAAGCAGATCACTAAAATACAAGCAATAATCTTTTTCATATCAACACACTCCATTTATTAGTATATAATTTTAACAGGGCATTTTTCAGCACATGTACCACAATCAATACATTTGTCATGGTTGATCACTGCAAGATCTCGTTCCATGGTAATCGCATCGGTAGGACAGTTTTTGGCACAGATACCGCAAGCAATGCAACCGATATCACAGACAGCCTTGACTTCCTTGCCTTTATCATGAGACGAGCATCGCACCGTATAAGGGCGAAACGCCTCTTGCATTGCAATAAGATTTTTGGGACATACCTTCATGCATTTGCCGCAAGCAATGCACAGTTCCTGATCCACTACAGCAACGCCATTTTCCATATAAATACAGCCCTGCGGACACGCTTTCGCACAAGAACCAAAGCCTAAGCAAGCATACACACACTGCTGCTGTCCGCCGCCCGGTGCCAACACTGCTGCTTCGCAAGTCTCAATACCGTCATACAGGTATTTCGCGCCGGTGTGCTCACAGCTACCCGAGCAACGAACTATCGCTGCGCGACGTTGCATTTCGCCAACCTCTTTACCCATGATAGAAGCAATCTTTTCAGCGCCTTCTACACCGGCAACAAGACACAGATTGACGGGAGCACCCTCCTCTGCTACTGCTTTGGCATAGCCGTCACAGCCGGTATATCCGCAAGCACCGCAGTTGATACCCGGTAATTGTTCCCGTACAGCAACCTCTTTTTCATTGACTGCTACCGCCAGTAGTTTGCCCGCAAATCCCAAAAGAATACCGAGCAGGAGACCCACGCCCGCGACAACACCTGCCGCAACGGCAATTCCGATCCAATCCAATATGGGCACCTCCTTACAGTAACGATTTGAAGCCAAAGAACGCCAAAGACATCAAGCCGGCGGTCATCAGCACAATAGGTGTACCCTTAAAAGATTCCGGTATATCATTGTCGGCAATCTTCTCGCGAACACCTGCCATAATCACGATTGCAATGGTAAAGCCAAGCGCGGTACCAAAGCCGCTGACCACGCTGGTCAACAAGGAATATTCATTCTGCACATTGGTGAGCGCAGCACCCAGCACCGCACAGTTGGTGGTGATAAGCGGCAAATATACACCGAGTGCACGGTAAAGACCGACGCTGAATTTTTTGAGTACCATTTCTACCAACTGTACAAGCGCGGCGATTACCAAAATGAATACAATAGTCTGCAAATATTCCAGTCCAAGCGGCTGTAAAATACCGTTGTAAATCAAGGCTGTCAACGCAGACGAAATGGTAATAACACAGATAACTGCAAGTCCCATACCGGCAGCGGTCTTCACCTGTTTGGAAACACCGATGAAAGGACAAAGCCCTAAAAACTGGCTGAGCACCACGTTATTCACAAGTGCCGTAGTCAGCAAAACAAGGAAAAGATTATCGTTCACTGTGCATCCTCCTTCCCTGCTTCACATATGGTACAACCGCTGCAATGCCCACCGCAGGTTTTCTTGTCGCCGCGATTGGTTGCAGAGGGAGCTTTAAATTTGTTTTGCAATGCTGTCAGGATCGCCAATACAAAGAACGCACCGGGCGCCAATACAAAGATCGGAATGGTAAAACTTTCCGGAATGACACGCATACCAAAGAAGGTACCCGCACCGATCAATTCACGGACTGCACCGAGAATAGTGAGCGCTCCGGTAAATCCCAATCCCATACCAATGCCATCAAACAAAGAGGGCAACGGTTTATTCTTGGAAGCATACGCCTCTGCACGTCCCAAAATGATGCAGTTAACAACGATCAGCGGAATATAAATGCCGAGCGTGTCATAAAGATCGCCTAAAAACGCCTGCATCAGCAGCTGCACCATGGTCACGAAAGAGGCAACCACCACGATATACGCGGGCATACGCACCCTGTCCGGAATGACATTGCGCAGAATGGAGATAATCAGGTTGGAAAGCGCCAACACAACCATGGTGGAAAGTCCCATACCCAAGCCGTTAGACGCAGCAGTAGTCACAGCCAGCGTAGGACACATACCAAGCATCAAAACAAAGGTAGGATTTTCCTTTATGATACCGTTATACAAACGTTCTAAACAGGTCTTCATGTGTCGGCACCCCCTTTGATGTTCATATAGTTTTCAGCAAACCAGATGCCGGCGTTGACCGCCTCGGTCACCGCATCAGAGGTGACGGTAGCACCGCTGATAGTGTCTATCTCGTTATCGGCATCCGCGCCGTCTTTTACAACGGTCAGCATCTCGGCAGGTTTGCCGGCATACTGCCCATAAAACGCTTGGTCGGTACATTTTGCACCCAGACCCGCCGTTTCACTATGAGACAGAATGGAGATACCGCTGATCTTGCCGTCGGCAGTAATACCCAGCGTCAGCTGAATCACACCGCCGTAGCCTTTACCGCCGAGGGTCATCACACCACCGAGTTTTTCACCGTTAGCATCGGTAGCGTACAAAGCATCACCGATGGTCACACCGGCAAAACCTGCGGCAGCCAGTTGCTCATCAGCAGACTTGACAGCGGCATCCACCGCTTCATCCGCCTCAAACTGCGCGGCATCCGCAAACACGGTACGATAGGCAGCAGATCTGGCTTCCATTTCCGCTTTTGCAATCGGGTCCTTTGTAATGGCATATACCGCCGCCAAAAGAGTACCTGCGACCAGTGTAATCGCAAATAAAGCAAAAGCATCCTTTCTGATCTTTTTCATGCTTTGCCCTCCTTTTTGACACCGAAGGGACGCGGCATCGTCATTTTTTCAATCAACGGCACCAGCGTGTTACCAAACAAAATAGCATACGAAACGCCCTCTGCCGTAGAGCCGACCAAACGGAACAACGCGGTTAACACACCGATAAGGATCGCATATACCCACTGTCCGCCGTCGGTAATGGGGCAGGTAACATAATCGGTTGCCATAAAGAAGGCACCAAGCAGCAAGCCGCCGCCGCATAGCTGCACCAACATATAGTCCCATGTGGGGAAGCCATTGCCGCTCGCCAGGGAAATGATGATTACCGTGATAAAAAATGAGCCGATATACACAAATGGGATACGCGGCTTAATAACACGGCGAACTAAAAGATACACAGTGCCAAGCATAATCGCCAGCATGGATACCTCACCGATACAACCGGCATGGGTGCCGAGGAATACCGATAAAAGATCCACCGTCTCACCCGCCTTCACAGCAGCCAGCGGTGTTGCACCGGTAGAGCCGTCAAGGCCCGCAGGATACATGGTCATTTGACCGCCAAAGGAAACAAGCAGGAAACAACGTGCAGCAAGCGCAGGGTTCACAAAGTTCTGACCAAGTCCGCCGAACAATTGCTTGACAACAAGAATAGCAAATACGCTGCCAAGTACCGCAATCCAAACCGGAATGGTCGCAGGCAGATTATACGCTAATAACAAGCCGGTGACCAACGCACTGCAATCGCCAATGGTTACAGGACGTTTCAAAAGCTTTTCAAAAAGGAATTCGGTGAGAACGCAAGCAGCTGCGCAAACCGCAATGATCAACAGTGCACGCCAGCCGAAGTTCCATACACCGAACACACCGGCAGGTATCAACGCAATCGCCACATCCGCCATGAGGTTGGAGGAATTTGTATCCGCGTGGATATGCGGAGAACAGGATATACGACGTAATTCACTCATTTTTTCTCCGCCTCCTTTTGACGTTTGCGATCGGTTGCCACCGTTGTTTTAGCTTGTACGAAGCTTTGGGTCAATCGAATATGCGCGGGACACACATACGAGCAACTGCCGCAAGAAACGCATTCCATACCGCCGAGGCTCTGAAAAGCATCCATATCCCCTTTACGTACGGTGCGTACCATCATTTGCGGCACCAAATTTGCAGGACAAACGCTCATACAGCGTCCGCAATGAATACAAGCGGTTGTCATCTCCTGCGGTGCAACACCCTCGCCGAAAGCGAGCAACGCAGATGTCGTTTTTTGTACCGGTACATCCAAGGACATCAATGCCGTGCCCATCATCGGACCGCCGGCAATCAGTTTTTCCGGTTCCGTGGTAAAGCCGCCCGCTAAATCCACAATCTCTGCGAGAGAGCTGCCGATAGGCGCTTCATAGTTACCGGGATTGCGGAATGCATCACCAGAAAGGGTGATCACACGCTTAATCAGCGGTGTACTTTTGAACACCGCCCGATACAGAGAGATTACCGTGGCGACATTATGCACAATACACCCCGCCTGGAACGGCAACATACCGGAATGCACCTTCCTGCCGGTCACAGCATAAATCAGCGAACGTTCACCCCCCTGCGGATATTTGGTCTTTAAGGGGCAGACCGAAACATCCGGATGGGTTTCGGTGAGATGGGTCAGCAACTTGATCGCTTCCGGTTTGTTGTCCTCGATGCCGATAACACCCTTGGCATTCGGGAACATTTTAAGCAGAATGCGGATACCGCCGAGCAACGCATCGCTTTCCTCCAACATCAAGCGATAGTCGGAGGTAAGATACGGCTCACATTCCGCACCGTTGATGATTACATATTCAATAGCGTTATCCTCAGCGGGGGTCAATTTCGTATCAGTGGGGAAACCCGCACCGCCCAGACCCACGATACCTGCTTCACGTGCAAGCTGACGGATCTGACCGTTATGGATATCATGAAAATCTACCTCTTCCCCGATTTCGGGAGCCTGCGTATATTGTCCATCGTTTTCGATCACGATAGAAGGAACACGGTTACCCGAAACGGTCAACCGCTTTTCGATAGCCTTCACCGTACCCGAAACACCGGAACAAATACAAGCGGAAAGACCGTCAGCAGCATCAGCAATGCGTTGGCCGACCAGTACGGTGTCCCCTTTTTGTACCGCGGGCACAGCAGGTTTACCGATATGCTGTATAAGCGGATACACCGCTTCCCCAACAGGACGCAACTGCCTTATCGGCAACGCCGCGGTAAGCTCCTTGCCGTCGTACATGTGTACGCCGCCGCGAAATGTCTTTTTCATAGACACACGCCTCCTTTATGAAAAATAATAAAAAGAAACAATTGAAAAGGAAAGAAGCTCATCCCTTTCAACAGGAAAATATAGGTATGATATTCTAGTCACAATATCATAACACAACTTTTATATTTTATCAATAAAAAAGCGGTTATTTCCTTGACGAAAACAACCGATTTTAATTGGTAATTATGCCTTACCAACGCAGCCGAACAGTTCCATCTTTTCCTTGACGGTCTCTTTGATGGCTTCCACACCGGGAGCGAGCAGCTTTCTCGGGTCAAAGCCCTTGCCCTGCTGATCCTTACCGGCTTCGATGTACTCACGGGTAGCCGCAGCAAACGCCAACTGACACTCGGTGTTGACGTTGATCTTGGAAACGCCCAGATCAATCGCCTTTTTGATCATATCAGCCGGAATGCCGGTGCCGCCATGCAGCACGAGCGGCATGCTGCCGGTCTTCTCCTGCACCTTTGCGAGGGTGTCAAAGCTCAAACCCGCCCAGTTTTCCGGATATTTGCCATGGATGTTGCCGATACCGGCAGCCAGCATGGTTACACCCAGATCAGCGATAGCTTTACATTCGTCGGGGTCTGCGCATTCGCCCATACCCACAACGCCGTCTTCTTCGCCGCCGATGGAGCCGACTTCCGCTTCCAAGGACAAGCCTTTTTCCTCAGCGAGCGCCACCAATTCTTTGGTTTTTGCAATATTCTCGTCGATCGGATAATGAGAGCCGTCGAACATGATAGAGGAGAAGCCGGCCTCTACGCAAGCGAGTGCACCCTCATAGCTGCCGTGGTCGAGATGCAGCGCAACCGGAACGGTGATATTGAGGCACTCTAACATGCCTTCCACCATACCGACAATGGTCTTATAACCACACATATATTTGCCCGCACCCTCGGAAACGCCGAGGATAACCGGAGCGTTGAGCTCCTGCGCGGTCTGCAGAATGGCTTTGGTCCACTCTAAGTTATTGATATTGAACTGACCGACAGCATAATGACCGGCCTTCGCTTTAGTAAGCATTTCTTTTGCGGATACTAACATGGTTTCTACCTCCGAAACATTTATTTTTCACTTAAGGCAACATCTGCCATAACGGATATATTATAGCGCTTATCTTTCAAAAAAGCAATATATAAGACGCGGTTTTATGAAAAAATATCAATTTTATTCTGCCAAAACGGTTAAATCGGTATTCTCCCCTACGTCCACCGCAATGCGTACAATTGGCGCATCCGCACGCTCTACCAAAATAGTGGTGATAGCATCCTCCACCTCACGGCGAATGACGTTTCTCAAATCGCGCGCACCGCGTTTTCCGCCATGCGCCTTGTGTGCAAGGTAAGCAGCGGCGGCCGGCGTCCATGTGAAGTCAATCCCCTTGTCAGCAAGCGGCGACACCAGCTGTGACAGCATAAGATCCGCAATTCTTTCAAAGCTTTCCTCGGACAGCGGCGCAAAGAACACCACCTCGTCCACACGACCGATAAATTCGGGACGTAAGAATTCGCGCAAGGCTTTCATGGCACGGTCGCGAGAAGCTTCTGCATCAGATTTGCCGAAGCCCATAAGATTTTCAGCAAACCGGCTGCCCGCATTGGAGGTCATCACGATAACCGTATTCGCAAAGTTGACCACCCTGCCGTGTGCATCTGTAATCTTGCCCTCATCAAGAATCTGCAACAAAATATTCAGCACATCGGGATGTGCATTTTCCATCTCGTCAAATAACAGCACCGAATACGGCTTACGGCGTACCTTTTCGGTAAGCTGTCCCGCTTCATCATACCCGACATAACCGGGAGGTGAGCCGATAATACGGGATACCGCATGCTTTTCCATAAATTCGGACATATCCAAGCGGATCAGCGTTTCGGGCGTGTCAAACAGTTCCGATGCCAGCACTTTTACCAGTTCGGTCTTACCGACACCGGTAGAGCCGACAAAGATAAAGGATGCGGGACGGTGAACGGGACTGATCTGCACACGGCTGCGACGCACAGCGGCAGCCACCAAACGCACCGCTTCATCCTGTCCGATGACCTTTTCTTTTAAGCGATCTTCCAAAGAGGAAAGTCTGTTAAGCTCGCTCTCTTGAATTTTAGACGCAGGAATACCTGTCCAAAGTTCGATAACACGCGCAAGATGCGCGTCGGTGACCGGTGCATGCAGCGCTTTTGCTTCAAGTGCGCCTGCAGCCTCCTCCGCTTTCAAAATCTCCGCACGAGTGATCGCAAGCTGTTCATAGTCAACCGTTTCCGCCTCCATCTGCGTCTTTTCCTGTTCACGCAGGCGGTTACAGTCTTTTTTGAGCTCCGCGTATTTTACCGCGTCCATATTCGCCAAAGACGCAGCGGCAGAAGCCTCATCAATCAGGTCAATTGCCTTATCCGGCAAAAAGCGATCGGTGATATACCGCTCTGACAACGTCACCGCACGGCGCAAAATCCCTTCGGAAAGCACCACACCGTGATACTCTTCGTACCGTGCACGCAAACCTTTGAGTATCTCCACCGTATCAGCGATGGAGGGTTCCTCCACCGTCACCGGCTGGAAGCGACGTTCAAGGGCCGCGTCCTTTTCGATATGCTTGCGATATTCATTAAAAGTAGTAGCGCCCACCACCTGGATTTCGCCACGGGAAAGTGCCGGTTTCATAATGTTAGCAGCAGACATGCTGCCCTCGGAATCGCCGGTACCGACAAGGCTATGCACCTCATCTATAAAGAGGATAATGTTTCCCTCTGCTTTCACTTCATCAATAAGTCCCTTGATGCGGCTTTCAAACTGGCCGCGGAACTGCGTGCCTGCAACCAGAGCGGTAAGATCTAACAAAAAGACCTCTTTACCCTGCAGGCGCATCGGCACATTTCCATCCGCGATACGCTGCGCCAACCCCTCGGCAATAGCTGTTTTACCCACACCCGGTTCACCAATAAGACAAGGATTATTCTTGGTACGGCGGGAAAGAATCTGGGTCACACGATAGATCTCATCCTCCCTACCAATAACAGGGTCAATATTCCCCTCTCTCGCCTTTTTAGTAAGATCGTTACAGTATTGGTTAAGAAAACGACGTTTTTTCTCTTTTTTATCTTTACCGTTCCCGCCTTTTTCCCTCCGCGGCGATTTTTCTCCGCCGGGCATACCGCCGGGAGCGGCGCCAAACAGATTTTGCAAAAACGGAAATACAGGCGCGCCACCGGGACTAAAATTCTCGTCATCCTCGGTTTCGGCAAGTTCAACGCCCATCATCTCGTTCATCTGGTTTTCCATCTGTTCGAGTTCATCCTCACCCACACCGAATTTATCCAGCATGTCGGTGACGGGTTTTATATTCAATTCCTTTGCGCAGGAAAGGCAATAGCCTTCATTGATGGTTTTATCCCCTTCCATGCGGGTCACAAAAACAACCGCCGGTCGTTTTTGACAACGGGAACATAAGGTCATTACTCGTTACTCCCTTCCGAAACAGGTACCTTTCCGACATCTGCCGCAGGCATATCCTTCCGAATGCTGATAAACAACAGCAGATACCGTACAAATGCAAATAACATCAAAAGTCCTATCAGCGAAACCAATCCAACCAGCAGCTCCCACGGCATATCCTTCCACAGCACGATCGCCGCCACGCTGATATAAAACACAGCCGTAGAAACCTTACCATACCATTTCGACGCGCGCATTTCGCTGCCGCGACTGAGCAGAATAAGTCCGCCAAGACCTTGTAAACTTTCCTTTACAACACAGATAATAAGCAGCGGTAAAAACTCCTTATACTGTGTCGCAAGACAGATCATAACCGCCACCTGTGTCAGCTTATCCGCGACGGGATCCAACAGTTTACCAATCTCGCTTTCCTGATGAAATTTACGGGCGATCCAACCGTCAAGGCAATCCGTAAGACCTGACAGCACCAAAAGACCAAAAGCTGCATATTGCATGGTGTCGCTGTTGATATCACAGCTCCAAATATACAGGACAATAAATGCAGGTAAAATAACAATGCGCAGCAAGGACAGCACATTCGGGATCGTCCATTTCCATTGTATTTGCATTTGAGAATCCTCCCAACTCAAAACTTAAAACTTCAAGTGTCTTATTTATTCATCAATTTGTTAAACTCCACGACCAGCACATTATTACCGGAGTAAACCGGATTGATATCCGCTATTTTGCTCACGACGATACTTTCTTGGATCGCTTTATTGGAGATAATGGCGTCCTCGGATGTGAAGCCGGCAACCATCTGCATAATAGTGACCACCAACAGCACCCATAAGAGACCTTTAAGTGCGCCGAGCACCGCACCAAGCGTACCATTGAGTTTTTTAAGCGGCGAGACACGGATCACCTTGCTGATTACCTTTGCGAGCAAGCCAACCACAATCAACAGCACAACAAACAGTACAATGCCCACAATACAACGAATAAGTAAGGTTACTATCGGCTTTACCACCTGCTCGGTGACCGATACAGCGATAGAATGTGCGGAATTTTCAATGCCACCCTCTACATTTTTAGCAAGTTCTGCCAAAGAAATATCATTTTTGTCCATCAAAGATTTGACAAAATCGGGCAAAGCCTGCTCCGCTGCCTGCAAATTCGTCTCCAAGGAACCGACACCGGCTGTCTGGGCCACCTCATTGATACTGCTCTCAATCGTAGCCACGGTCGGCGCCTGCACAACACCGTTGTAAATACCATCCGCGACAGGTGCACTCAGCGTAAATGCCAAAATAACCGCTGCCACCATACCGACAAAGCTGATAATACTGTCTACAAAACCGATTTTGTAGCCACGGATAACCGTCAACACAAAAATCAGTATAACCGCTAAATCCAATACGTATGCCATAAAAAGCCTCCTAAATATCACACTGTTTGCTGTGTCAAATACTGTAAGCCGAGCACCATCACACGATTGCCTATTCGCACTACACGTTTGCCGTCCATTGCCGCCTCTCGTTGATCAGCAATCCCTCTTAAATTCAACTGATACAAGCGGGTATCGGTGAGCACGGCGTAGTTGTCGTCAGAAGCCGCTATATCACGGCAGCTGCCGTCTATTTCGGAAACGCTCGCCGCAGATGCGTCTGTTTTGATATACGTAACAGTACCGCCGGCGGCAGCACCGTAAGGCTGTGTTACGATCGCAACGCTTTTATTTCCAATAGAAAACGCTTTCAGTTCGCCATCTGTAAAGGTGTACACCTTGCACGCCTCGTTCTTCGGTCGGTACATCCACACAGCGTTATCACCTATGCCGGTAATCACGCTATCATTCAAGTACGCAACGCGGCATAACATGATATCCGTACCGGTATACGTGTACAAGGGCTCGGTTTCCTCCGAACGCAGGGAGAGCACCTCAATGGTTGAACGCATGGCGCCCTTGTCAGCGCCAAGTGTGGCGATTGCGACCTCTTTGCCGTTAGGCGAAAATGCCACATCAGCGATCAGGCTGCCGCACAACCGCTGATACACCAGTTCACCGCGGACAGAATATACCGAAAGGCGTGCGTTATAGCCCTGTTCGGCAGTTGTCACCACCGCAATGCTCCCATTGGTGTGCACCGCAGCAGCAACAATATCATATTCCAGCGTTTTGGTGAGCACCGTTTTGGAACGGGTTTCCAGTTGCAAACGTTTTCCGCCGCTTTCGGCGATCAATATATATTTCCCGTTTGTGCGCAACAAAGGATCCGTAAATGCATGGGTGCGACGCATCACCTCTTTGCCGCTCATATCTATCATGGTGACATAAGTATCGCTGAGTAACACAGTGCAATGATCCGCCGTTTCCATCTCATAGATGGGACTGCCCGAAATATCTACCGGAAAGCCTTCCGCTTCGCCTTCGGAAAAGAAACTGCCGATTTGTGTCACCAGCGTATCGGGTGACAGCTTTTCCCAGTTGCGCACCAACGTGACCGCTATCGCAGCCACCACTAACACCACCAACAAGCGCAATAAAAACCGACGTTTGCGGCGGGCACGGCGCATCCGCCGTTCCTCAGTTTCTTCTTTGTTTCGTTTGTGCTTCGCCAAGTGCCGTCACCTCCATTCATTATATATACAATACTTTTTCAAGCCGTAAACCCTTTGCGGGTGCGGTTACACCTGCAAAAGCGCGGTCTTTTTCGTTCAAAGCAATTTTGATAGCATCCTCAGGCAGACGTCCCGCCGCCATGTCCAGCAGCGTACCCACCATAATGCGTACCATATTATACAAAAAGCCGTTAGCCTCCACCGAAAAAAGCACCATATCCCCTTCCCGCTCAACCTCAAACGCCGTAACAGTGCGTACGTTATCGGTGGTATCCGCACCGGCGGCACAAAAGGCGGAAAAGTCATGTGTGCCCACAAAATCCTGCGCAAAACGGTTTAATGCATCGGCATCCAAGGGAACTGTATGCCGCACCGCATAGCGATCTGTAAACGGATTGCGGCAATGCGTATTCCACACGCGGTAGGTATACCGCTTACCCTTCGCGGCATAGCGGGGATGAAAATCATGCGCAACCTCTTTACAAGCATATACCGCAATATCCTCCGGCAGGTGCATATTCAGTGCCATCGGGATACGTTCAATCGGAATGGTCGTTTCGGTATCAAAGGTACAGCAAAACATATCCGCATGCACGCCGGTATCGGTGCGGCTGCAACCGATCACGCCGGAACGCGTGCCGGTAAGTGCCTCAATGGCATCTTGCAAGGTCGACTGTACCGTTGCCGCATTAGGTTGTACCTGCCAACCGTGATAGGCGGTGCCGTCATATCGCAAAGTCAGTAATAACCGTCGCATCACGGCACCTCCCTTCAAACAATTTACAAAACCGGGGTTACAAACACATTCAGTACGATCAACCCCGCAAGGAAAACCGCGCAAATTCCCAACGCCGTATAATCCCTTGCCGCGAGATGCAATTCTTTCATGCGTGTGCGTCCCTCACCGCCGTGATAGCAGCGACATTCCATAGCAGTCGCCAACTCATACGCTCTGCGGAAAGAGGAAGCCAGCAGCGGGATTAAAATCGGGATCATAGCGCGCACACGTTCCAAAAGTTTGCCACTTTCGAGATCGGCACCGCGCGCTTTTTGGGCAGACATGATCTTATCGGTTTCTTCGATAAGGGTCGGGATAAAGCGCAATGCGATGGTCATCATCATAGCAAGATCATGCACCGGTAATCGCACGAGCTTCAAAGGCTTTAACAGCCGTTCAAGTGCATCGGTAAGCGCAGTAGGCAATGTCGTATAGGTCAACAGCGAACTGCCCGCAATCAAGCACAAAATGCGAATCGCGATAAACGCGGCGGTGACTAAGCCGCCGGTGTGGATACGGAATATCCACCAGTCGACAAGTAAAGCACCTTTACTCACATAAAACACATTGATCGCAGAGGTGAACAGAATTACAGGTACAATCGGCTTAATGCTCTTGAAAACCAAGCGCATCGGCAAGCCCGAAAAAGCAATGATAACAAACAGAAATGCAGCTGCAGCTGCGATGCCGTACCAATTTTTCGGCACAAACACCATACAGATCCAAAAAACGGTGAGGATAAGTTTCATGCGGGGATCCATGCGGTGTAAAACCGAATTTGCGGGAAAATACTGACCCATTGTAATGTCTCTCAGCATGTTCCCACCCCCTTTTCCTGCAAGAGAGCGACAAGTTTTTGCGCTGCAGCTTCCACCGTAAACACATCTGCATCCAGCGATAATCCATTTTGTCGCAGCATAGTGAGTATGCGGGTGACAGCAGGAACGGTAAGTCCCATTTTCTGCAATTCTTCCGCACGCGCAAACACCGCTTTGACAGTATCGTACATCGCGACCTGACTGTCCTGCATCACCAGTACCTTATCCGCCATACGTGCAACATCCTCCATGCTGTGGGAAACCATCAGCACGGTGGTGTCGTTTTCTTTGCGATAACGGTCAATTTGGGTCAGCAACACATCCCGTCCGTGCGGGTCTAAACCCGCTGTGGGTTCGTCCAACACCAGCACTTCCGGTCGCATGGCGAGCACACCCGCAATTGCGGCGCGACGCTTTTCGCCACCGGAAAGATCAAACGGCGATTTTTCCAACAATTCCGCAGACAAGCCAATCATATCCGCAGCGGCATATACCCGCTCGTTGATCTCCTGTTCGGAAAGGCCCATATTACGAGGGCCGAAGGCGATATCCTTAAAAACCGTATCCGCAAACAGTTGATGCTCCGGATACTGGAATACCATACCCACCTTAAAACGGACGTCCCGTATCTTTTTGGGGTCAGCCCAAACATCCTCGCCATGCAACAGCACCTGTCCGGAGGCAGGTTTAAGCAAACCGTTCAGATGTTGTACAAGGGTGGATTTGCCCGAGCCGGTGTGACCGATAATAGCAGTCAGTTCACCCTTTTCAAACGCTACCGAAACATCCTTCAAAGCCGCGTGTGCAAAAGGCATACCGGCGGAATAGGTATAGCAAAGGTCCTTTGTTTCTAATACGGTCATTTCGCGCCACCTGCCTTTCCGACAAGTGCCGTAATTGCCGCAACACATTCCTCATCTGTCAAGACAGCATCCGGCAGGTCAAAGCCCGCTTTTTTCAGTAAATATGCCAGTTCGGTAGGCTGCGGCACATCCAGCTGCAACATCCGCAGTTTTTCCATCTGCGCAAACACCTCACGCGGGGTGCCGTCCATGCGAATTTCGCCGTTATCCAACACCACCACACGGTCAGCAGCAGCGGCTTCTTCCATATAATGTGTGATCAGTACCACCGTCATGCCGCGTTCTTTATTGAGCATGTGCACCGTATCCAGCACCTCACTGCGACCTTTGGGATCCAGCATCGCGGTAGGCTCATCCAGCACCAGCACCTCCGGCTGCATCGCAAGCACGCCCGCAATCGCAACACGCTGCTTTTGACCGCCGGAAAGCTTATGCGGCGCGCTGTCTTTGTGTTCATACATGCCGACAGCACGCAACGCATCCTCCACGCGAGCACGGATCTCTTGGGGTGGGATGCCCAGATTTTCCGGACCAAACGCCACATCCTCCTCCACGATGGAGGATACCAGTTGGTTATCGGGATTTTGCAGTACCATACCCACCGTGCGACGAATATCGTACAGCTTTTCCTCATCCACCGTATCCATATCATTTACCAGCACCTTGCCGCCCGTAGGCAGTAAGATCGCATTGAAATGCTTGGCAATAGTGGATTTTCCGGAACCGTTAGAGCCGAGCAGCGCAACAAAACTACCCTTTTCGATAGAAAGGTCAACGCCTTTGAGTACCGATTGCGGCAGTTCGTTTGCATATTCATATTGAAAACTGACATTTTTTGCGCCGATGATCTCCATGGTTCCTCCAAAATTATTTTGCCGTAGTTTCGTGCCACATGGCGGTGGCACCGCAGGGCAACACAAGCCCACTTGCGGTCACCGGCAGACCGATTTCGTCCGCCGAGGTAACACCGCCGTATTTTTTATCCATCAGCGATGCCAAAATGTACTGCATCACCGACGGGGAAAGTCCTGTTGTATAAGAATTGATCAAAAAGAAGAGCGGTTTATCAGACAACAACTTCACACATTCCGACACAAGACCATAAATCTGTTCTTCCAGTTTCCACACTTCTCCACCGGGACCTCTGCCGTAAGACGGCGGATCCATCAAAATGGCATCATAGGTATTGCCGCGGCGCAGCTCGCGCTGTACGAATTTGCCGCAATCGTCCACCAACCAACGCATCGGACGATCTGCAAGCGAGGAAGCAACTGCGTTTTCACGACCCCAGGATACCATACCTTTGGAGGCATCCACATGGGTGACGTGCGCACCCGCCGCCACGCAGGCAAGCGTTGCACCACCGGTGTAGCCGAACAGATTGAGCACGCGGATCGGGCGGCCTGCATTTTTAATAAACGAAGCCATCTTATCCCAGTTTACCGCCTGTTCCGGAAAAAGTCCGGTATGCTTGAAGCCCATGGGTTTCAAATTAAATTTGAGATCTCCATAGGATATCTGCCAACTGGCAGCGACCGGACGAAAAGTTTCCCAATGCCCGCCGCCGGTACCGGAACGGATATACCGCGCGTGCGCCGTCTTCCAACGGGGATCGCGGCGGGGACTTTTCCAAATGATCTGCGGATCCGGACGGATCAGCAGTACATCACCCCACCGTTCCAGCCGTTCGCCGTCACCGGTGTCCAGTAATTCATAGTCTTTCCAATTGTCTGCAACTCTCATGTTGATTTCAACCGCCGATCAATTTTTTGATAGCCTCGCAAATGGTCACCGCCGCATCATTGATGACCTCGAACTCCTTGCCCTCCACCATTACGCGGATGACCGGCTCGGTACCGGAAGGACGCACCAGCACTCTGCCGTTCTTGCCGAGGGAAGCATTAATTTCTTCAATCTGGGCAGCAACACCTGCATCCTGCGCGTACAATTCCTTTTGTGCCGCGTCCGCGTGCACGCTCATCAGCACCTGCGGATACCGCTGCATCAGTGCGCCGACCTTGGAAAGCTTCCAACCGTGGCGGCGTGCCATCGCGAGCAGGTGTACCGCAGACAACTGTCCGTCGCCGGTGGTGCCGTATTGGCGCAGAATAATGTGACCGGACTGCTCACCGCCGATAACATAGTTTTCCTTCACCATTTCTTCCAACACATAGCGGTCGCCCACCTTTGTGGAAGCAACATCAACACCCGCTTCCTCACAATATCTAAAAAAGCCGAGGTTGGACATCACGGTAACCACAGCGGTATTGCCGTTCAACTCGCCCAGTTCTTTGAGATCTGTGGCAAGAGCAGCGATCATCTGGTCGCCGTCGATCACATTACCGTTCTCATCTACCGCAAGGCAACGGTCAGCGTCGCCGTCAAACGCAACACCGCCGTCCAGATTATGTTTCTTTACGTACGCCGCCAAAGGCTCCAAATAGGTAGAGCCGCAACCGGCATTGATATTGACACCATCGGGGTCGCAGGAAAGATACTCGCAGCGCACACCCAGCGCGTCAAATAATTTTTTAGCAGTAACGCTGGCAGAGCCGTTAGCACAGTCCACCGCGATATGCATCCCCTGCAAGTCCACTTTAACGGTGGTCAGCAGATGGCGGATATAGTCTTCCACCGCTTTATCGCAGTAATATACGCGTCCGACATCGCCACCAACAGGAGTGGGTAACACTTCCGCCTGATCCAGCACAATAGCTTCGATCTTCTCTTCCAAAGTGTCCGACAGTTTAAAGCCCTCGCCGTTGAATATCTTGATGCCGTTATATTCGCAAGGGTTATGGGATGCAGAGATCATCACCGCCGCATCCGACTGATACGCTTTCGCCAAAAAAGCTACCGCGGGAGTAGGCACGACACCCAACAGATGTACATCCGCACCCACCGAGCACAAACCGGCGGCAAGCGCCGCCTCCAACATGTCGCCGGAAGCACGCGTATCCTTACCGATCAGCACCTTCGGGCGCTTACCGTCCGCGGATATCAGCACCTGCGCCGCCGCACGACCGATGGACATCGCCAGTTCGCATGTCAGTTCGGTATTCGCGACACCTCTTGCACCGTCAGTTCCAAATAATCTTCCCATTGTTTTCTCTCCTTGTTTTCTTTACTTTTAGAGCAGTGTGGTTTGCTCCGGTGCGCTCTCCGACGCACCCGGTGCGGGTAATCCCAAATGTGTATATGCTGCGGGCAGTACCACCCGGCCACGGGGGGTACGGCTCAAAAAGCCAATCTGCATGAGATACGGCTCATAAACATCTTCAATGGTGACCGATTCTTCGCCGATCACCGCCGCCACCGTGTCCAGTCCAACCGGACCGCCGTTATAGTGACGGATCATCGCTTCCAACATATTTCTGTCCACGCGGTCAAGACCGAGTGCATCCACCTCCATGCGATCAAGCGCTTTACCGGCTGTATCCGCATCAATCACGCCGTCATTGATGACCTGCGCAAAATCGCGCACACGTTTTAACATACGGTTAGCGATACGGGGTGTGCCGCGGCTGCGGGACGCGATCTCCAAAGCGCCGCTGTCATCGCAGGGGGTATTCAAGATCTGCGCGCTGCGTCCAACGATACGTGCAAGCTCCGCAGGCGTATACAACTCCAATCGCAAAATGACACCGAAACGATCTCTCAGCGGTGCAGACAGCTGTCCTGCGCGGGTGGTAGCGCCGATAAGCGTAAACTTTTGCAACGGCAGGTGGATTGATGAAGCACCCTGCCCTTTGCCGTTGATGATATCGATGGCGAAATCCTCCATCGCAGGATACAAAATCTCTTCTACCGTACGAGGCAGACGATGGATTTCATCAATGAAAAGCACATCGCCCTCTTCCATATTGGTGAGCATCGCCGCCAGGTCACCGGGACGTTCCAACGCAGGACCGGAGGTGATACGGAAATTGACGCCAAGCTCATTGGCAATAATAGCCGCTAAAGTCGTCTTACCCAGTCCGGGAGGACCGTATAACAGCACATGATCCAGCGGTTCGCGCCGCATTTTGGCGGCATCGATAAACACCGACAGGTTTTCTTTTACCTTTTCCTGCCCTATATATTCGCTGAGTGTGCGGGGGCGCAGTGGATTATCGCCCTCGTCCTCCGGCAGATATTCCGCCGCGACCATGCGATTTTCAAAATCGGTTTCAAAATCCATCAAAGCACCTCCCTATCACTTGTTTGCAAGCAAGCGCAAAGCGCCGCGCACCAACGCTTCCACCGGCAACGCACTATCTAATTTGCCGACAGCCGCAGCGGCTTCTCCCGCGGAAAAACCGAGCACTGTAAGGGCGCTCACCGCCTGCGCTGCATTCCCTGCCGCAGAGACAGGACCTGCCTGCGGCAGTTCCACACCGCCACCGCTGGTGGGTAACGCAAATTTATCTTTCAGCTCCAGCACGATACGCTGGGCAAGCTTTGGACCGACGCCCGACGCTTTGGTCAGCGCTTTATGATCTCCTGCCGCTACCGACAACGCAACCCGTTCAGGGGTGAGTTCGGACAAAATGGCGATACCCACCTTGGGACCGACACCCGAAACGGTAGTGAGCATTTTGAAAGAGGTGAGCTCATCCTGCTCAGCAAAGCCGAACAGCTCAATAGCATCCTCTCTGACATTCATCATGGTATATAACATCACTTCGCTGCCCACAGCAGGCAAGCATTTTGCAGTATTTAGCGTAATCTGACATGCCATACCCACACCGCCGCATTCCACAACGGCAAGCTTCGGGTCGGCATGGATAAGTTTTCCGCGTACACTGTATATCATACTGTTTTTCCTCGCATTCCGAGTAGTGTGTTTTTGATGGAAGATCCGCCGTACTGCGCATGACAGATGGCAAGTGCGAGCGCGTCCGCCGTATCATCGGGCTTTGGAACCGCTTTCAACCGCAGCAACCGTTTGGTCATCTCCATCACCTGCGGCTTTTCCGCCTGCCCATAGCCGGTAACGGCGCTTTTAACCTGCAACGGCGTATATTCGTAAAATGGCACCCCGCCCTGCTGCAAAGCAAGCAGGATGACACCGCGCGCCTCCGCAACCTCAATAGCGGTTTTTTGGTTGTTTTGAAAATACAGTTTTTCTACCGACGCAACCTCCGGCTGATACCGCTCCACTATCGCGGAAAGGTCGGTATATATCTTTTCCAGCCGAGCAGGAAACGGCGTACCCGCTTGGGTGAGGATAGCACCGAAATCCACCGGTGAAAACCTGCCCCTCTCATAGCGAATGACACCCCAACCGATAATGGCATAACCGGGATCAATGCCGAGAATGATCATGTTTTCACCTCCAACCGACAACGCAGAAAATCAGTATTCAAATTAGTATAACATATCTCTGCGAAAAATGCAAAACTTTCCGGCATTTTATTTGTATAATTTACAAAAAAATTACAGTTGCCATCTAACTTGTTTTCATGTATAATAAATTTAATTATATAGTTTTGTGAGGATACACGTGTGGAAATTACGTATTTAGATAACAGTGCCACCACCGCCGTATGTACTGCGGCGGCGGAAAAGGCAGCATATATGATGACCGCTTGTTACGGCAACCCCTCCTCCCTGCACCGCCTCGGCTTTGAAGCAGAAAAGGAGCTCCACGCCGCAAAAGAAGCGGTTGCGGGTATGATAGGCGCCACGGCAGGGGAAATATATTTTACCTCCGGCGGTACCGAAGCCAACAATCTCGCCGTAATCGGCGCCGCTCGCGCTTTGGAAAGACGCGGCAAGCATATCGTCACCACCGCTTTAGAGCATTCTTCGGTAGCAGCTGCCTGCAATGAGTTAGAAAAGCAAGGCTTTTCAGTTACCAGACTGACCCCCGAGAAAGACGGTTCCATTACAGCCGATCAAATCGCAAACGCCTGCAAAGAGGACACCATTCTCGTTTCAGTGATGCTGGTCAACAACGAGACCGGCGCGCGTTTTCCGCTGGAACAAGCGGTACCGCTCATCCGCAAGCGCGCTCCGCTCGCTTTTATTCATTGCGATGCAGTACAAGCCGCGGGTAAAATACCGCTTTTTGCGACAAAATGGCAGTTGGATGCCATGACCGTTTCCGCACACAAGTTGCACGGTCCCAAGGGCTGCGGTGCCTTGTATTTAAAGCGCGGTGCGCGACTGCTCCCCCGTCAATTCGGCGGCAAACAACAGGACAGCATCCGTCCCGGTACCGAAGCAGCACCGCTGATTGCCGCTTTCGGCGCGGCGGCGAAAGCGTTACCGCCTTTAAATGAACAGCAAGCCTTGTTTGAACAGCTGCGGCAGCATTTATTAGAGCGTCTTAAAAGCATTCCGGATATCGTTTTACATCTTCCCAAAGACGGTGTGCCGTATATTATCCATCTGTCCGTATGCGGACTGCGCAGCGAGACAGTATTGCACTTTTTATCCGAACAAAACATCTTTGTTTCCAGCGGTTCAGCATGCGCAAAAGGTGCTAAAAGCCCCGTCCTTACTGCCATGGGGCTGCCGCCCGCTGAGATCGACAGCGCAATCCGCGTCAGCCTTTGTCATCATAACACCATACAAGATATCGACCGCTTTGCAGACGCATTGATGAAAGCTGTGCAAATGCTCGCTCGTAAAAATCGTAACGGAAGGAGTGTACGTCAATGAAAAAAGATAATCAGCTACCGGAATTCGACACCGTCGAGCAGGATATCGTTTCTTTGCTTCAAAAGATCCAAAGTGCCATACCACAGTCTGATACTGACGGCGATATGGAGGATGACCTTTTCGGCGATTGGAAGATCGAAGGAAAAGACGGCTTGCCGGGCGCTCCCGCCACGCCGGACAGCAAACTTGCAGATATGCCGTTAATCTTGTCGGTGGAAAATTTGAAAGCCAACTCAGATACGTATATTGAGGATAACCCGCAGGAAATCAATTACCTGCCTTCGGACATACAACTGATTTCAGCTGCCGCGCAAGAGGAAGTACCGCCGCGCAAACCCGGTTTTTTCAGAAAAGCGCTACGCGGTATTTTCCCTCACAAGGGCGATCCCAAAGGGGAAATCGCGCGCAAATGCATCTTTTTGGTCTCGTTGATTATTTTCATTACCTCACTGGGTTTTCTATGTTATTACATGGTTTTGGAGCCGCAGCAGGTGAACAGTCAAAACGAGCATTATGCCGATCTGTACAATGATACTGTCGGTAATGAGAATATAACTGTTGACAGCGAGAATACAACGATCGAAGACCCGATCCAATATCCCGAAGGTATGCAAGCGTCTTTCAAACAGTTATATGCCATCAACGAGGATGTTGCGGGGTGGCTGTCCTATACGTCAAGCGATGCAGACACCTTCCTCAATATTAACCTGCCGGTTGTGCATTGCGATAACAACGACAAGTATTTAGATCATGGCTTTGACGGTACGAAAAGCCGCAGCGGCACCTTGTTCTTTGATGCTTCCAACACTTTTGAGCAGGGCACTGTCAACAAAGTCAATATCATCTATGGACATAACATGGCAAGCGGCACGATGCTTGCGCCTCTTAACAAATTGATCGGCAGCGTTTACCGTGTACGATCCGCTCCCGTCATTTCCTTGGACACGCTATATGACAGCCATAAATATCAAGTGTTTGCCGTGATCGTTTGTGACGAGGATGCTGCATCCGACAAACATTTCGGTTATCTGCGCACCTCTTTTGCGGATGATGCAGATTTCCTCTCGTACGTAGGTGAACTGCGAGCACGCTCTTTGTTCGATTATCCCATAGAGATAGCCGCCGATGACGATCTGCTCATTCTGTCCACCTGCACCAATAAAAGTCAGGTGAAGATCCCCAACGGCAGACTCGCGGTCATCGCACGACGCATACAAGAGGGCGAGAACCCCTCCATAGACACCACACGAATCACAAAAAACGATGATGTCATCATGCCGTACGCTTGGTATACGGCACAAGATCTGACACCGCATGCTTTCTATACCGAAGCGGGATATGACAGCCCGCAAAACAGCACCACACAAGCTACCGATATGACTACCACCATCGTCGGTGCCGGCGATGATACCACATCGTCGGATACCGATACCTCGGATACAACGCCAAGTAGTGATGGAGATACATCATCTACAGGTTTTGTCACGGATACTACCGCAAGCGGCAGCACCGATGAAACCGCCGCTGAAACAGACAGCGGGACAACCGCGAGCACACCCTCAACCGAAAACAGTGCTGTTACGGATATCACTGTGACCGAAAACACGACCGCGACCACCGCGGATACAACGAATACTGAACCGGAAGGAACCGAATTATGAGCGACAAAAAAATGCAGGAAATCCTGCTGATCAAAAACGGAGAATTGGCACTCAAAGGTCTCAACAGAGGCACCTTTGAAGCCGTGTTGGTAAAAAACCTGCGGTACAGACTGCGCAAACTGGGTAATTTCAATATCCGCAAAGCGCAATCCACCGTGTATATCGAACCGACAAGCGATGATGCTGATCTGGATGCCGCCGTGGATGCAGTTTCCAGAGTGTTCGGAATTGCAGGTTTCTCCCGCGCTTGTATGATTGAGAAAGACATTCAAGCTATCGGCGATGCCGCGGTGACATATCTGCAAAGCGAACTTTTGGCAGCCTCTACCTTTAAAGTGGAGTCTAAACGCGCTGATAAAACGTTCCCCATGACCTCACCCGAAATCAGCTGCGAGATCGGTGGCAGAATTTTGGAAACTTTCCACCATTTGAAGGTAGACGTACACCAACCGGATATCACCGTTTACGTAGAAATACGCGATTTTGGTGCGTATGTGCACGCCCCGCAGCTGCCCGGCGCAGGTGGTATGCCGGTGGGAACCGGCGGCAGATGCGGCATCTTGATATCCGGTGGTATTGATTCCCCCGTTGCCGCATATATGATGGCAAAACGCGGTATTGAGCTTACCGGCATCCACTTCGCCTCGCCGCCGTACACCAGCGAGCGTGCCGAACAAAAGGTTATTGATCTCATGCAGCAGGTATCGCTGTATGCAGGTCGCATGCCGCTGCACATCGTCCCCTTCACGCATATCCAAGAGGAGATACAGCGCAATTGTCCCGAGGAGTATTTCACACTCATTATGCGTCGGTTTATGATGCGCATCGCATGCCGTATTGCAAAAGACAATAAATGCGGCGCACTGATCACCGGTGAAAGTGTGGGACAGGTGGCAAGCCAAACCATTCCGGCACTTGCTTGCACCGACGATGTAACCGATTTACCGGTATTCCGTCCGGTTATCGGCATGGATAAGGAAGAAATCGTACGCATCTCCCGCAAGATTGACACATTTGATATTTCCATCCAACCTTTCGAGGATTGCTGCACCGTTTTCACCCCGCGGCATCCCTGCACCCGTCCGAAAATCGAGGCGGTTGCAAGAGCAGAAAGCGTTTTGGATATTGAAGCCCTCATTGAAGAAGCCTTGCAGGGCGTGCGCACGCTTCACATACAATAATTGCTTAAAGGAGGAAACAGCATGGCAGATTTGCATCCATCAATCGCAACCACAGCCGCAAGTGTGGTGGAACTGTTGCGTCAAAAAGAGTTACAGCTCGCTACCGCGGAATCCTGTACTGCCGGTCTGTTATCTGCTGCCATTACTGCTGTTCCCGGTGCATCGGACGTGTTTGGCTGCGGTGTTGCAGCCTATTCCGCACAGATCAAACACGAAATGTTGGGTGTCCCTCAAAATATATTAGAACAATACGGTACGGTCAGCAGCCGAACCGCCGCCGCCATGGCGGACGGTGTCCGCCGCATAAGCGGCGCTGCCATCGGTGTAGCCATCACCGGCGTAGCAGGTCCTGCTCCAAGCGAGGGTAAACCTGTCGGCACGGTGCATATCGCGCTTGCCAACGAGCAGCGGGTATGGTTGCAGGAATTAACCTCCCGCAGCGAATTTGTGGATCGCGAGACCGTTCGCAATATGGCGGTTGCTACAGCGCTTTCCATGATAGAAAAATACGCAGAAGCATACCCCGCAATGGTAGCCGGCAGCATCCCCCTCTCACCGCCGCAGATCAACGAAATTATTATCCCTGAACCGATGGTTGTACATGGGCGACGCCGCTTTCTCGCAACGATACTGCCTTGGAGAGGCGATTCTCTTAAAGAACGTTTGATAAAAAGCAGTTCTATCGTCCTGTCACTCGGTTTTCTGGTTGCCGCCGCTTTTGGCATCACGCAGTTGATTAACAGGACGGAAAACCGCTCTTTATACAGCGATTTGCAGGACATGTATACCGACGAGCAAAACAACACCATCGACAGCGTTAACAACGACATGCTCCCGCGTTTCACTTCGTTACACCTGCAAAACGCCGATATCGGCGGTTGGATACGCATCGACGGTACCGGCATCGATTATCCGGTAATGAAAAATGCGGGCAGCGATTATTACGCCAATCATAACTTTCACCAACAGGCTTCCGCATACGGCGTGCCGTTTTTTGACAGCCGCAACAGTCTTATATCTCCCCAAGAAAAAAACAAAGCGCTGATCATATACGGCAATAACACGGGCGATGAACAGATGTTTTCGAACCTTTTGGAATACCACGATGTTGATTTTTTCAAGGAGAACATGCTGGTGGAAATGAGCACCTTGTACCATTCCGATAAGTGGGTATTATTCGGTGTGATGGTGCTCGACCCCGAGGAAATCAATGCATTCGCATACGCTACGACCTCTTTTGAAAACGACGAAGCATTTTTACAGCATGTTGCGGATATACGCAGCCGTTCAATGGTGAATACCAATGTACAAGTAACTGCCGATGATCAGCTTTTGTTGCTGGTCACGCAGGCAGAAGAAAAGTACGGCTTTGATAACGCAACACTGGTAGTGGTCGGACGTCGTCTCAGAAACGGCGAGGCTTTTCCGGGTGCAAATTCCGCTGAAATCACGCGTAACACCACCGTGCTAATGCCACGCGTTTGGGTGCGTATGAACCAAAATGTCACCACGACAACTACAAAAACACAATCCACTATCAAAAATGAAAACACAACAACCAACACCGAACAATCAAACAATGCCACCAAAACGAATACTACCATTCAAACGGACCACACAACCGGAATATCAAAAGCAACTAAAACATCACACGTAACCAAAATGACGCACACCGATAAAACCTCCCGCACTGACAAAACAACATTCACAACCAATACCCCCTCTGTCAATGACGATACTGATGTAACTACCAGCATTCGTGACAACACGGATACTGTCAGTACAGTTGACACAAACGAAACGATCGACGCTACAACTACCACCGACCGCAATAATGCAGAGGAGACTTCATCAATCGTTACGACCCAAAGCAACAACCATGTAACCACTACGCAGGGGTTCACCGATAAAACCTCCTCTGCAGAGGAAATCATTACACCATCACAAAGCGTAGACAGCAAAAGCACCACCGTCGGCGACACGGATGCCACAAAAAACGATCAAGATACCACATCCACTACTACAACCGTTGATGCGGATGCGTAGCGGAGATTGACGCCGTACAGTAACAAAAAGCCTCTCATCGCAAAAGCGATGAGAGGTTTTTTAAATTAGCAAAACA
>JAZUAN010000031.1:0-12823 GCA_045638005.1 Acutalibacteraceae bacterium
CACGCCGGCCACCACGTCTTCACCTTGCGCGTTGGTGAGGAACTCGCCCATCAAGCCGGGTTCGCCGGTCGCAGGGTCACGGGTGAAGGCCACGCCGGTACCGCAGTTGTCGCCCATGTTACCAAAGGCCATCATTTGCACGTTAACGGCAGTACCCCAGGAGTAGGGAATGTCGTTATCGCGGCGATACACGTTCGCACGGGGGTTGTCCCAAGAACGGAACACGGCTTCCACAGCGCCCATCAATTGCTCTTTGGGATCGGTGGGGAAGTCTTTGCCGATCTTGGATTTGTACTCAGCTTTGAACTGGGTAGCGAGAGTCTTGAGGTCTTCAGCGGTCAGGTCGACGTCCTGAGTCACGCCTTTTTCTTCCTTCATCTTGTCGATGAGTTCCTCAAAGTATTTCTTGCCGACTTCCATAACAACGTCGGAATACATCTGGATGAAACGACGATAGCAGTCGTAAGCCCAACGAGCGTTGCCGGATTTGGCAGCCATGGTCTCCACGACGTCTTCGTTCAAACCGAGGTTCAGGATGGTGTCCATCATGCCGGGCATGGAAGCACGAGCGCCGGAACGCACGGAAACGAGCAGCGGATTTTCTTTGTCACCGAATTTCTTGCCGGTGATACCTTCCATTTTTTCGATGTGCTCCATGATCTGTGCCTGGATCTCATCGTTGATCTTGCGACCATCCTCATAGTACTGGGTGCAAGCTTCGGTGGAAACTGTGAAGCCCTGGGGAACCGGCAGACCAATCTTGGTCATTTCGGCCAGGTTAGCGCCTTTGCCGCCGAGCAGCTCGCGCATGGAAGCGTCGCCTTCGGAGAACAGATAAACAAACTTGTGACTCATAAGTCAACCTCCTAAAAAATATTTTACAATTCATAGTTGCCTCTCAAAAAGGGCAGTGACCCCGCGCGCTTACAAATGGGCGCACGGTACCACCGCACATTATAACAGACTATTTACAATATTTCCAGTATTTTTGCAAAAATATTCCACTTTTTTACAAGTCTGTCTATTTGCACATACTTTTTGCAACGAAAAGCGCAGACTCTGTGAAAAATATAAGCAAAAAAACGAAAATTCCACTTGAAAAACGGTCCCTTTTCGTTATAATGATAATGAGGAAATTTGTTTTGAAACGGATGGAAGAAGATGTTTTTTAGAAAGAAAACGGGCGGCCCCATCGACTTTTTGGTGGTGGGACTCGGCAACCCCGGTATACAGTATGAAAACACCCGCCACAATGCCGGTTTTATCATGCTGGACGCGTTGGCGGAAGAATTGGGAGTCAAGGTGGATCGCGCGCGTTTTCGCGCATACTGCGGTGAAGTGAAAATGGGGGATAAGCGTGTTTTGCTTATGAAACCGCAGACATACATGAACAATAGCGGCGAAGCGGTTAGAGAGGCCATGCAGTTTTACAAGCTGACCCCCGACAGAGTGCTTGTCATGTTTGATGATATTTCCCTGCCGGTAGGCGGCTTGCGGGTGCGCAGAAACGGCGGTGCGGGCGGCCAGAACGGTGTCAAAAGCATTATTGCACTTTGCGGTGGCGAGGGGTTTCCGCGCATCAAAATGGGTATTGGCGCGAAACCGCATCCTGACTATGATCTCGCAAATTGGGTCTTATCCAAATTCACCAAAGACGATATGAAGCTTATTGAGGAGACCGCGAAAAAGGCGGTCGGTGCCGCGAAGCTGATTGTGGACGGCGATATTGATGAGGCAATGAACCGATATTCTCACTAAGTGAGTTTACAATTCAAGTGAGGTAGAAATATGAGCATGTACGACGCCGGCCTGCAAAAAACGCCGGCATTTTCTGCTATCCAAAAAGATATTCGTGAGAACCGGTTGCCGCTGGCGGTAACCGGTCTCGGTCATATCCATAAAGCTATCTGGGTGCATGCGCTACGCGCATCCAGCGGTCGACGCGCGGTGATTTTGACGGCGGATGAGGCGGAGGCTACCCGCTTGCAGGAGGATCTGTCCGCTTTGGGTGAGCGGGTGCTGATGCTGCCCGCAAGAGAGCTGTCATTGCGCCGCGTGGAGTCTACCTCCCGCGAATATGAACAGATGCGCCTTGCCACCTTAGCTGTGATGGCGGAGGGCGGCTTTGATTGCGTCATCGCAGGCGTGGACGCCGCGATGCAGTATACCCTGCCGCCCGAAACCTTGCTCTCCCGCACGTTGGATATCGTGGCGGGCGTGCCTCTTCCCGTGAAAGATCTGGCGGCGGCTTTTACCGCGGCGGGTTATGAGCGCGCGGCGCAAATTGAAGGTCCCGGGCAGTTCGCGGTGCGCGGCGGTATCGTAGATGTATACCCCGCGGCGGCGCCGAATCCCGTGCGTATCGAACTGTGGGGCGACACGGTGGATACTATCTCCTATTTTGATTTGATAACCCAGCGCCGCACCGACCAACTGGACAGTATTTCGGTCGCACCCGCTGCGGAAATTATGTATGACGATCCGTTGGAGTTGGCGGCAAAAATTGAGGATATGGTTTCTCGTCTGCGCGGTAAGGACGCGGCGGCACAAAAGGAAAGACTCGGCATGGATATCGACCGCTTGCGCGGCGGCAGCCTGCCTGCATCACTTGATAAGTATATCCCGCTCATTTACGATACCCCCGCCAGTTTGTTTGACTACTGCGGGGACAGCCTTTTGTTTGTGTCCGAGATCAATAAAATCAAAGAACGCGCACGCACCTTCCATTGGCAATTACAGGAAGATATTAAAGGGCTGATAGAAGAGGGCGAGCTGTGCCGTGCGTTGACCGCATTTGCCCTGCCGCAGGATACGTTGCAGTTGCGTATTGAACAAATGGGCGGTATCTTGATGGATACCTTTGCGGGCGGTCTTTGGAACATCGCCGTCAAGGGGCTGTATAACGTCACCGCACGTCAGCTGCCGGTGTGGTCGGGCAGCGTGGAACTGCTTGCAGACGATTTAAAAGACATGCTCGCACGCGGTATGGCATGTGTGGTTTTGAGCGGTAGTGAAGAGAAAACCGCCAAAGTGCTCGCGGAAGATCTCAAAAAGCATCAAATTCCCGCCATGCATGCGGTGTCCCCCGATAAACCCATCAAAGGGCAGGTGCTGGTACTAAACGGCGGTCTGTCCGCAGGCGCGGAATTTCCCGACGCGGGATTTGGTATCATCACTCACGGCCGTGTATCCGCAGCGCGTAAAAAGCCGCGCAGGGTGCGCCGCGAAAAGGGCGCGGAAATTCACAGCTTGTCCGAGCTTTCTCCCGGAGATTATATCGTTCACTCCGCCCATGGTATCGGTGTTTACGAGGGTGTGCACCGCCTGGAACTGCAAGGCGTAATTAAAGATTATATCAAGTTGCGGTATGACAAAGGCGATCTTTTGTACGTTCCGGTCACCCAACTTGATTTGGTATCTAAATATATCGGCACCAAGGACGACGTACAGTTGAAACTGCACCGCTTGGGCGGGCAGGAATGGCAGAAAACAAAGACCCGTGTGCGCACGGTAGTAAAGGATATCGCCAAACAGCTGATCGCTCTCTACGGTAAACGCATGTCCACCAAAGGATATGCATTTGAGGCTGACGGTGAATGGCAGTATGATTTTGAGCGGCACTTTGAATATGAGGAGACGGATGACCAGCTTCGCTGTATCGAGGAGATCAAAGCGGATATGGAAAGGGAGGTGCCGATGGACCGCCTGCTTTGCGGCGACGTCGGTTTCGGTAAAACGGAGGTGGCGCTGCGTGCCGCTTTCAAGTGTATCACCGAAGGGAAACTGTGTGTGATTTTGGTACCCACTACCATTCTGGCATTTCAGCATTACAACACCATCGTGCGCCGTTTTGAGGGCTTCCCGGTGGAGGTGGAGATGCTGTCTCGCTTCCGCACCCCAAAACAGCAGACCGAGATCCTCAAAAAAGTGGCAAACGGCAGGGTGGATATTTTGGTCGGTACCCATCGTATGCTGTCAAAGGATGTACAGCTGCCGAATTTGGGTCTGTTTATTATTGATGAAGAACAACGGTTTGGTGTTGCACAAAAAGAGCGGATAAAAGAACTCGCGCCTGCGGTGGACGTGCTTACCCTGTCGGCTACTCCTATTCCGCGCACCCTCAACATGGCGATGAGCGGTGTCCGCGACATGTCTATTATCGAGGAAGCGCCGCAGGACAGACGCCCCGTGCAGACCTACGTTTTAGAGCACGATGCGGGTATTCTTACCGATGCTATCCGCAGAGAACTGCGCCGCGATGGGCAGGTATACTGGTTGCACAACCGCGTGGAAAGCATCGAACAATGTGCGAGCGGGATCCAAAGCCGTATCCCTGAGGCGCGGATAGCGGTAGCACACGGAAAAATGACCGAGGAGCAGTTGTCCGATATCTGGCGCCAGGTTTTGGAGCACGAAATTGACATTTTGGTGTGTACCACCATTATTGAAACAGGTGTGGATATTCCGAACGTCAACACCCTCGTTATTGAGAACGCAGACCGTTTTGGATTGTCACAGCTGCACCAGTTGCGCGGTCGCGTGGGGCGGTCTTCCCGCCGCGCGTATGCATATCTCACCTTCCGCAGAGGGAAGGAATTGACCGATATCGCCACCAAGCGGCTTGAAGCAATGCGTGACTTCACCGAATTCGGTGCAGGCTTTAAAATTGCAATGCGGGATATGGAAATTCGCGGTGCAGGCAACATGCTCGGCGCACAACAACATGGACACATGGAAGCGGTTGGCTACGAGATGTATCTGCGTCTGTTGTCCGAGGCGGTGAACGAGGAAAAAGGCGCCGCACCTGTTGGCACCGATGCGGAATGTCTCATTGATCTGCAAATTTCGGCGCATATTCCGGAAAGCTATATTTCTGAAAATGCACAGCGGTTGGAAATCTACCGCCGCATTGCGGATATCCGTACCATGGACGATTCTCTTGACGTGTATGATGAGCTTATTGACCGTTTCGGCGAACCGCCCACAGCGGTGCAAGGGCTCATTGACGTGGCGCTGTTGCGTAACATGGCGGCGGGATTGTCCATCTATGAGGTCAAACAGCAGGCGGATACCTTGCTTTTGTATCAGAAAACGCTCAATATGGAGGTTGGCGCGCGCATGACCGCGGCACTCAAAGGGCGGGTGCTGATCAGCGCAGGTGCCAAGCCGTATTTCGCCGTAAAAATTCAAAAAGGGCTCAGCGCTTTGGATACGCTGCGTGAAGCGTTGGAAGCAGCGGTATCGGAAGAAGAAAAAACATGAAAAAAGCCTACCGAAGAATACTCTCTTCGGTAGGCTTTTTTTTAGAAAAATCAATTTTGCTCTGCCATATAGGTGCTGTACCAAGGGGTGAGATCCGGCAGATTGGTGGTGACGTAGGTATCTGGATGGATATTGTCATAGATAAATGCATGCAGCATGGCGGCGGCATAATCCAAATTATAGTATACCACCGAGCCCAGACTGGAGGGGAAATCTCTTTGCGTGATCTGCATGGTGTAGCCTTGCGAGATGCGTGCTTGCTCGAAGTGGATATCACCGGTCAGCACGCTTGCCATGTTGAGAATATCGCTGTATGTCAGCGAGGTCTCCATATACGGCAACAAAGATTTGATGACACCGGGGTATTTTGAAACGCCAAGCGACAGCGCTTTGTTGAAAAGCTGTTCCATAACGTAACGCTGGCGATCGGTACGGCCGTAGTCGTCCCGCACACCGTCAGCGGTGCTGACATAGCGGATACGGGCAAAGGAGACCGCTTGCGCACCGGTCAAGGTTTGCAGACCGGCGCTTTGAATGGGTACATTCGGTGTGCCGCTGGTGATGGAAAGCCAGCGCATGTGGTAGTTGGCGTCCTGCCGTTCTGCCTCGGAAATGTCGATCTCAATGCCGCCCATAGCGTCGATAATATCCGCCATACCGGTAAAGTTCACGGTGGCGTAGTCGCGGATATTGAGATCAAACACCTGGTTGAGCGTTTTGATCGCAAGCTGCGGACCGCCTCTCGCGTATGCCGAGTTGATCTTGGCGGGGTAGTACCCTTCAATCGGTACCAATGAATCGCGCATGACGGATGTAAGTTTGATAGAGTTGTGCACCGTATCGATGCTCAAAATCATGATGGAATCGGAATTACCGCTAAAACTGTTGATATTGCGGGAATCAATACCGAACAACGCGATATTCACCACGTCTTCCGAAAACTCTTTATTTTCCGAAATACCCAGTTCTGCGTCGGTCAGGGTATCCAGAGCAGAGTTACGGTCATACTGGAAATACCATAAAACAGCCGATATACACAGACACAGCACGCCTACGATAGAAAGCAGGGTGGTTCCGAAAATAGCAAACCCGCGACCACGTCTTTTCACTTTTTTGGTTTGACGCGCGTGGGCGGGGGTTGTCCTTTTATTTTGTGACAAGAAAATCACCTCGCATTCTTTTATTATACGACATATCTTTCAAAAAGAAAAGGGAAAACCACAAAAAAGAAAAAATTGTTTTTTAAGGGGTTTCTTTTTTGTGCAAAAAATGATATGATGCTTCTACTATTTGTGTGTAGGAGATAGTATGTCGGCAATATCTGTACAGGGACTTACCAAATATTTCGGCGAACGACTGCTGTTTTCAGACGTCACGTTTGATGTCGGGGAGCAGGATAGGGTGGGATTTATCGGCGGCAACGGCTGCGGGAAGACCACTCTTTTTCGCATGCTTATCGGGCAGGAAAGCGTGGATGGCGGCGGTATTGTGCGCTCAAAAGAGACTCGTATCGGCTATATGGAGCAGCACACTTGCAGCGACGCTATGCGCACGCTTTATGATGAGGTGGAAAGCGTTTTTGAACCGGTGATGGAGGTGGAAAGACAGCTGTCAGCTGTCAATATCCGTCTATCAGGCGGTGATACCGACCAAGAACTGCTCGCTCGTCAGCACACATTGCGGGAGCAGTTTGAAAATATGGGCGGTTTATATTACAAAAACCGTGTGCGCGCTACTCTTTTGGGACTTGGTTTTTCTGAGGCAGCGCTGACCCAAACGGTGGGCTCTTTGAGCGGTGGCCAGCGTTCAAAGGCGGCGATGGCCAAATTGCTTTTGTCTGATGTAAATTTATTGCTTTTAGATGAGCCGACTAACCACCTGGATATTGCATCGGTGGAATGGTTGGAGGAATTTTTGCGCGGGTATCACGGTGCCGCGATCATTATTTCCCACGACCGTTATTTTCTGGATCGCGTGACCGAGCGCACCATTGAGATTGCAAACGGCAGACTGTATAAATCAAACGGCAGCTATACGGCACATAAGGAACTGCGGGAGCGCGACCGCGAAATTGAGGAAAAGCATTATAAGACAGCGATGCTGGAAATCAAGCGCATCGAGGAAAATATAGCACTTTTGAAACAATGGAATCGCGAGAAGAGCATTCGCACCGCCGAAAGTAAAGAAAAAGCGGTGGAGCGGCTGCGTGCAGACTTGGTAGTGCCGGAAAGCGAGCAGGCGACCATTCGATTTGATTTTTCTGCCGCCGAGGTGGGCGGCAATGAGGTGCTGAATGTCGGTGAACTCAAAAAGTCTTTTGGAGATAACCACCTCTTTAAAAATGTTGATTTTCAGTTACGTAGGGGAGAGCGGGTGTTTTTACTCGGTCCGAACGGCTGCGGAAAAACGACTTTACTCAAAATTCTCAACGGTCATTTGCAATCCGATGATGGCTTTATCCGCTTTGGCGCTAAGGTGTCGGTGGGATATTACGATCAGGTGCAGGCGAATCTGGATCAGACGAAAACGGCGATCGAAGAGTTGGCGGATGCGTATCCCAAAATGACCGCTACCGAGTTGCGCAGTGCCATGGCGGCATTTTTGCTGCGCGGGGACGATGTGTTCAAGCCGATCTCGAATTTAAGCGGCGGTGAAAAAGCGCGACTGCTACTGCTCAAACTGATGCTGGCACGGCATAATTTGCTGCTGCTGGACGAGCCGACCAACCATTTGGATATCACCTCGCGCGAGGCGCTCGAACAGGCGCTTGTCAGCTACACCGGCACGGTGCTTGTTGTGTCGCACGACCGTTATTTTATCAATCGTATGGCGGATCGCATTTTGCGTCTCACACATGACGGATGCACCTCATACGTGGGTAATTATGACGCGTATGCAGAAAAATGCCGCGAGCAAACAGCGCCCGAGCAAAAGACTGTCCCCACACCGCAAAAGATCAATAGTTATCAGCTGCAAAAAGAGCAGGCGTCCAAAAAACGCAAGCTCACTACACAACTGTCCCGCACCGAGCAGGCGATCGAGGAACTGGAAACGGCGATTGCCGACCTGCAAACGCAACTGTCCGCGGGGAATACCGCCGATTATGAGCAGTTGATGCAAATGACCGCTGCGCTGGACGAAAGACAGCAGGAATTGGACGAAAAAATGCTGCTTTGGGCGGAAATCAGCGAGGAATTGGAAGGCTTGTCGTAAAAAAAGAGATGATTTTTGAAAAAACCTCTTGCTTTTTTCGGTAACATAGTCTATAATAGTAAAGCGCTGAAAAACAGCGCTCATATCGCGGAGTGGAGCAGGGGTAGCTCGTCGGGCTCATAACCCGAAGGTCGGTAGTTCGAATCTATCCTCCGCAACCAAAAAAATCGGCAATGCCAATGGGCGTTGCCGATTTTTTCTGTTATGAAGAAAGACTGTGGATTATCGACCTTTGGGTTATGAGCCCGAAGGGCGAATCGGACACGGATATACCGTATACCTTTTATTAATGACCACACCGTGTCCCCGAATTGGCCATGCCAATTCATTTTCATGACATATACCTTCACATTGGCGACTGCGACCGCCGCCGGTGGAAGATTCCCCCACGGGGTGGGGGAAATGTCGCAAAGCGACAAAGGGGGACGGGCCTTGTAAGGCGATAAAGGGAGCAGGTTAGCCCTGTGCCGCGGTCGACGATTGGCAAGGCAGTTTTACTGCTGCAGACAGAGTCGGGTACCGCAAACGTATGGTCGGTAGTTCGAATCGCGCCGAAGCAACCAACATTGCGAACCGATTTAGATATCGGCGCAGAAAACCCAGTAACCACAACGGTTACTGGGTTTTTTCTTGCCAATTTTTAAAGTGGAAATCAATAGATATCCTCCGTCCAAAACGGCTTTCGGGGAGGACTTGAACTAAATACAAATGTAATATTAGGTGGAAAAATTACAGTTTTTATGATATAATCAGTTCAATAAATAAGAATTTGAAGGAAGCAAGAGATGTTTCAATCAACAAAACAAAAAAGAATATCATATATTGTATTTGGTGTGTATTTAATTTTACTGATATGGTTGGTGCTTTTCAAATTTGCTACAAACCTTTCAGAATTGCCGAGTATGCGCAGTATAAATTTAATCCCATTTTACTATGGCCTGGAGACAAATACACATTTTAGAGAAGTGTTTTACAATATTATTGTTTTTGTTCCATTAGGAGTATATCTGCAGATATTCAAAGAAGAGCGGAAAAAAGCAACGAAATACTTGGTTGTTATTGGGACAAGTTTTCAATTTGAGGTAGTTCAATTTATCTTTGCAATCGGTGCCAGTGATGTCACAGATCTTATTGGAAATACCTTAGGCGGAATCGCCGGTATTCTCTTTTGTATTATAATGAAAAAAATTGCACCTAAGAAATTTATCTCCATAATCAACGTTTCGGGGCTGTTAATTGAAATTGCAGCTATTGGTTTGATGTTGTTGCTTTTTGGGGCAAACAGATAAGGAAATTCCAATTTATCGGTGAGCTGCAAATGGTATCCATGCCCGGTGTGTTTACACCCGGCGTGACAAAGAATACAATCGAAAAGGACACCCTGACGGGTGTCCTTTTTTGCTTTTTCGCACTTCACAAAACAGAAATTACCATTTTTGGCACCAATACTTCTATACAAAATCGGTGCTTTCCTCTATATCATAATGTAGAAATGTACTTTTTAGGGGTTTGCCCGGCAGCATCCACACCGACTTTAACAACGACGTGTTGTCCGACCCCGTCTATTATCAGAACGCCTTGAACGGTATTCCCGCAGGGCGTCTCGGCAAAGCGGACGATATCGGCGTAAAAGATTCGGTAGGTCCTATGGACCACACCCGCCGTATGATTGATTTGATTAAACCCGAACGTCCCGATTTTATCGTGTACTGCGGTTTGGATGAAAACTTTGCACATAACGTGCTCTCGGGTGGCAACGGTGCTGTGGGCGGTCTTTCCAACGTGATGCCCCGTTTGTGCGCGGATATGAAAGACGCGGTGAACGCGAAAGATTTTGAAAAGGTAGCGGCATTACAGCAAAAAATCAACCGCGCGGTGGTGATGTACGGTGTCAGCGTGCCGTATATCCCCGCTGTCAAAACGGTAGCAAAGTTGCTCGGTGTTGTTGATTGTGATGCGTGTCGCGCACCCATTATCGCGTGTGACGAGGCACAGACTGCGGCACTGGATGCAATTATCAAAAGCGTATAACTTCAATTTGAAAAAGACACGTTCTGTTGGGATGTGTCTTTTCTATTTATAAAAATGGTGCTTTCGCTTGCTTTTCCTGCCAAGGGGATATATAATACAGTAAAGTTACATATAAGGCGAAATGCTTTTACAGAGGTTGAAACATGAGCGGATGCTTGATATCCTGAAGGTCTTGGCGATTATAGGTCTCGTGTGTGCGGTATTCACGTTTTTGACAAAGATTGAACTGAGCACCCATTTTGACACGCCGGAAAATGCCGGCAAGATTGTTTCGGGTGTTTGCGCGGTAATCCTTGCGGCTATGCTTTATAAAGATAAAGCAACGGAAACTGCATAATCTATATATAAAAATTAGTAGGAGGCACTGTATATGAGCGCAAAAGTATATTTTTCCAGAACCATCACACCTGAGAAGGTATTGGAGCTGTACAAATTGCTGGGCAAGTCCCTTGGCGGCAAGGTGGCTGTGAAGGTGCACTCCGGTGAGAAAGGTAACCAAAACTTTTTAAAGCCGGATTTTTGGAAGCCGGTCATTGAGCACGTGAATGGTACGGTGGTGGAATGTAATACGGCGTATGAAGGTGCGCGCAACACCACCGCAAAGCATATCAAGTTGATTAAAGAACACGGCTGGAACGACTATTTTGACGTAGATCTTTTGGATGCTGAGGGTCCCGATCTCGAATTGGATATCCCGCAAGGAAAGGTCATTCAAAAAGATTATGTCGGCAAGAATATTGTGAAATATGATTCCATGCTGGTGCTGTCCCATTTTAAAGGACACCCGATGGGCGGCTATGGCGGTGCTTTGAAGCAGCTGTCTATCGGTGTTGCATCTTCTTTTGGCAAGCAATACATTCATGGTGCCGGCGATACCGTGGTTTTTTGGGACGCAGATCACGATTCCTTTTTGGAGTCGATGGCGGATGCCGCGTCTGCGGTGGTTGATTTCTTCAAAGGCAATATCGTGTATGTCAACGTTATGAAAAATATGAGTGTGGACTGCGATTGCTGTGCGGTTGCGGAAGACCCTTGTATTGCGGATATCGGTATTTTGGTATCGGATGATCCCATTGCAATCGACCAAGCATGCATTGACCTTGTGTACGATTGTACCGACCCCGGTCGCCCGCATCTCCTTGAACGGATTGAAAGCCGCAACGGTGTACACACCATCGAGGCCGCCGCGGCACTCGGATACGGTACAAGAGAATATACGTTGATAGAAGTGTAATGCGAAAAAGAAAACGCTGTGTATGTTGAAAATACACAGCGTTTTTTCTTAATCCGCTTTATATTTGGAGGGCAATATGCCCATGTGCCGTTTAAAGGTTTTGGTAAAAAACGAAAGGTTTTCAAAGCCGCACATACCGGCGGTTTGTGCTACGGTGCAGCCGTCGTGCAGAAAAGTGGCGGCTTGCTGGCAGCGGTAGTGGTTAATATAGGTCACCACCGTTTGACCGGTGAGTTTTTTGAAATCGCGGCAAAGCGCAAATTTATCGGTGTAGGTTGCTTTAGCGATTTCTTCTAAGGTTATCTTGCGGGCGTAGTTTTCACGGATATAGTAAATTGCCGCCTTGACGTTTTCAAACACCCGCTCGTTGGCGCGGGGGAGATCTTTCATAACCGCATGATGCTCGGACAGGGTGAGCAGTACCTCTAACAATACCGCGTGCAGCCTTGCGGTGAGCAGCGGGGCATCAGTTTTTAAGTAGGTATCCGCCAGCGTTTCCAAAAGCTGCCGTAAGTGCTCGCTGCGTATGAACGGTGAAAACTGTAAGCGGTCATAGTCGATCCCGATTTGCAGAAAAAACGGCAGCTTATTCTCAAAGTGGGCGTATTCCTCGTGACGTGTACCGATCATGTTTTCACCCCCCAAAAAAATGCAAGATAGTGCTGATTTTAGCCAATATTGACCATTGAAAAAGGATGTAAAACGCAATATTCTATTTATAGTACAGGATGCCGACATAGAGGATGTTACCACCCAGTAGCCACAATATGATAGCTGTGATCAGAAGGAGCGGGAACCAGAGGATGCCGTACGGATTATTGCCGGATTGATAGATGTTGCGACTGCCGTTATAACCGAAATTTCCGCTACCGGGGCCCATAGACAACCCTCCTTTTTGAGAAATATAACAAAAGCGGCGTCTTTTGTCAATTGCGCGTGAGTGAAAAATCCAAAAACAGGCGGCTTGGATGTTGACAACCGCGTAAAATATGGGTATAATTTATTAGTTAAAATAGGTATTTTGCTCAAAAGGAGAGATCACGATGGAGCATTTGGATATTAAACAGGTATTTAGCGATGCCG
>JAZUAN010000032.1:0-34302 GCA_045638005.1 Acutalibacteraceae bacterium
AATTGGTAATCGAGAACTATCCTGCTGATATGACCGAAACCTTCGAGGTAGAAAATAATCCTGTCGATCCGGAGAGCGGCACCCATACCGTCACCTTCTCCAAAGAGCTTTGGATTGAAGAAAGCGACTATATGGATGAACCGGTTAAGGGCTATTTCCGTATGTTCCCCGGTAACGAGGTGCGCCTCAAATCCGCGTACGTGGTACGCTGCACCGGTTGCAAAAAGGACGAAAACGGCAATGTGATTGAAGTCACCGCCACCTATGACCCCGAGACCAAGGGCGGTAACACCCCTGACGGTCGTAAGGTGAAGGGCACCATCCACTGGGTAGACAGCAAAACTGCTGTGGATGCAGAGGTTAGAATGTATGCTTCCCTTTTCGCCGATCCCGACCCGGATGCAGGCGACAAAGATTTCCTCGAGTGCCTCAATCCTGCTTCCTTGGAAGTGCTCAAAAACTGTAAAGTAGAGGCTGCACTCGCTACTGCCACTGCTCCCGCATCCTTCCAGTTCATGCGTCTTGGCTACTTCTGTGTCGATAACAAAGATAGCACCGCTGAACACCTCGTCTTTAACCGCTCGGTATCCCTCAAAGACAGTTTCAAAAAATAAACAATAAAAACGGACACTGTGAACAAAACGCTCACAGTGTCCGTTTTTATTTTACGCTTGTTTTTTGAGTTGATACAATTTTTATCTACGCGGCAGCCAAAAAGCACAGAAAACATGCAAACGCCCGACTTTGTGCGGCAACATGGCAATCGACAGAATATGTCATCCGCGTTTTTAAAGAAAGGTATCATATCACCCCCTATCAATATCTGTTAGAATCCAAAATTCGCTTAGCGTGTATCATGCTCAGCGGCACCGAAAAAATGATAGAGGCGATTGCCCAAGAACTGGGATTTTACGACGCGCATCATTTTTCCTCCCGTTTTGAAAAGATACAAGGTTGCCGTCCATCGGTTTTTAGACAACAGTTTCACAGAAATCCCTAAAGAAAAACCACCTATGGGCGTTTGCCATAGGTGGTTTTATTTGTTGGATAATTTCTTTAAGAATGTTTGAAAATACGGTGGCAAATCACCGGTAAATTCCAGATATTCGCCCGTGATAGGATGCTCAAAGCCGATGATACGTGCATGCAGGCACTGGCCGCAAAGTTCTTTATGCTTTTCAGGACCGTACACCATATCACCTGCTACCGGATGTCCGATGTAGGACATGTGCACGCGAATCTGATGGGTGCGACCGGTTTCTAAGCGACAACGCAGGTGCGTATATGCAGGTGTATTAGCACTGCCCGGAAATCTTTCAATTACCTCGTAGTGGGTTACGGCATTTTTAGAGTTTGCTTTGGTGACCGCCATTTTTTTACGGTGCACAGGATGTCTGCCGATGGGTGCATCCACCGTACCGCTGTCATTTTTCACATTGCCGTACACCACCGTCTCATAAACACGTGTAAAGGTATGTGCCTTTATCTGCTCTGCGAGCCCTTGATGTGCCTTATCGTTCTTGGCAACAATCAAAAGGCCGCTGGTATCTTTATCAATGCGGTGCACGATACCGGGACGCAGCACGCCGTTGATACCGGAAAGAGAGGCACCGCAATGGTGCAGCAAGGCGTTCACCAATGTACCGCTGTAATTCCCCGCTGCGGGATGCACCACCATGCCCTTGGGTTTATTGACCACCAAAAGATCAGTATCCTCATATACGATATCAAGCGGAATATCCTCCGGTTGTGCTTCATACGCTACCGGATCGGGAATTTCTACCGTGATCTCATCCCCTGCCCGCAGGCGATAATTTTTACCAATCGGTTTTCCAGCAACAAAAACATGCTCGCCGTCCAGCAAATGCTGTACGGCGGAGCGCGTTACATCTAACACTTCGCTTATATGGCGGTCTACGCGTTCACCGACCGCGTTTTCAGGCGTTATCCAACTCTTTCTCGTCATCAGCAGCACCTTTTTTCGCAGATGTTTTCTTTGCCGAGTTGTCTTCATACACAAAGAAGAAGAAAATCAGCATAAATATTGCACCTATAACCAAGCAGCAATCTGCGAAGTTGAAAACCGGAAAATCGATCCATTTGAAATACAGGTAATCGATAACGTACCCATGCACGATGCGATCGATAAGATTGCCGATACCACCGGAAAGCACCAGCACAAAGCTGACGTTCAGCAAAGGATGGCGACGGTATCTGCCGCTCAAGATAACCGCAAGCAGGAACAGCATCACCACAGAAGTTACGATGATAAAGAACCATCTTTGGTTATTGAGAATATTAAACGCAGCACCGGTATTCTCAACATATACCAATTCAAAAATGCCGTCCACCAAAACGAAAGCAGGCTCTTCTCGCAAAAACTGAACTGCCAAATATTTGAAAACCTGATCCAGTGCTACGAGCACCACGGCCGGCAATAACATCCAAACGCGATATTTACAAGCGCCCGGAAATACAAATTCTTCAAAAAACTTTTTCATAAGACAAGTATCCTCTAATGAAAACGGCGCAAACACATGCGCCGTTTTTCTAATTTATGTACAATTAAAACAGTCTGCGCTTGGAACGTTTTTTATCGTCCTCATCATCCACATCATCCGCGATGCTATAATCAGCGCCAAATTTCAAATCGGAAAAGCGGTTATTCTCCACCGTCTCTTCCATTTCCTCGCCGGTAAACAATACAGGCACTTCTTCCTCTGCTTCAACATCTTCAAAAGCTTCCTCTACAGTTTCCTGTGTCTCTGTCTCTTCGACAGATTCAACCACAGGAGCTTCCTGCTTTTCCTCGGCGGGAGCTATTTCTTCTACCGGCTGCGCAACTTCTTCGGCAACCTCTTCCTCTTCTTTTTCCGGCTCTTTGTATTCCGGCAACACGTCGATCATAGAAAGATGCTCACGATAAACGCCCAAAATTTGGCCCTTGAAATCGCTGACCAGCTTTTTGATGCGCTCAAGCTCATCCAACTGCTCTTTGATCTGCTGTTTTGCAAGCTCTTCTGCTTTCTCCGCTTTGATCTTTGCATCCTCTAAAATGAGAGTTGCTTTGTGGTTGGCCTCACGCAGCACGGTATCGCCCATACGCTGCGCACTGAGCAATGCAGTACGAATACTGTCTTCATCATTGCGATACTCCACCACTTTATTGGCAAGCAGTTCCATTTTCTTTTTGAGGTCTTCATTCTGTCTGGTCAGATCCTCTACCGTATCCGCACAAATATCGATAAAATCGTCCACCTCAGCGGTCTTGTAGCCGCCCAGTGTTTTGGTAAAGGTAATATTTCTGATGTCATCTACTGTGTACATGCTTTTGTCCTCCAAATGATAAAATTTTAAAGATATTTATGCGCAATCAGCACAATGCGGTCTTTTTTTGTTCGCACAGAAAGAGAGATGAGACGAAAACGTCCGTAACCGCGAATGGAAAGTATATCCCCTTCACAGACGGTTTTGGATACATTTTGGGATAGTTGATGGTTACAGGAGACAAGTCCGCTCACAATAGCGGCAGCAGCCTTTTCGCGGGACAGCCCCGTCAACGCTTTCACCGCATTATCCAACCGCGGCGAGGCAACCGTCATCTGAATTTCCTTGTATGTACGGGAAAATTGCAGCGGTTCATCCAAACCAACAGCAATTATAACCCCTTCGCCCCCTACCTTTGTGATCTGGTCACACAAAAATGCAGCAATATCCTCACAGACAAATGCCACCGTTTTACCGGAAAAGCAGAGGATATCACCGATTTTTTCGCGGCGGATGCCGAGACTCAGCATGGTGCCCAGAAAATCTCTGTGAGATAATGATGCAGCATCACGATACCGAAAGGTCAAGGGAGTAAGCGGAAACAGCGATGTTTCCGGCTCAAAAAAATCCGGAAATACACCGAGCAAAGCACGTTCTGCCTGTTCATGACCACCCCAAAAAAGCGGCACGACACCCGCGCAATGCTTCAAGTGCGGTGTGAGCACCGCCTGCTGCCGTTCATCCAAAAAGCCGATAAAATGCGGATAACTGTATTTTTGGCACAAATCTACCGCATCATCAACACGGGCGAGTAACAGTTTATCCTCAGAAGTAGAGTCCATTATTCTCCAATTCGTCCAACAGGTCACCCATCACGCCCACATTATACGGGGTGATGATAAAGGTGCAGTTGGCAACCTTTTTGATCTGTCCGTCGTTGGCATACGCAACACCGCTCAAAAAGTCGAGAATGCGGCGCGCCACATCTTTGTTAGCAGATTCCAGATTGAGCACAACGGTGCGTTTGGCGTTGAGATGATCAGCAACAGTGCTGGCATCGTCAAAACGCTCGGGTTTCACGAGCACAACCTGCAGCTGCGCAGTGGCGTGAATATTGACCACCTTATTTCCCTTGCGGGGTTCCTCATCAAATGTGGCCATTTTGGGGGTATCATTTTTGCGGGTGATGGTCTCTTCCTCTTCTTCAACCATCATTTCCTCGTCCAGTTCATCCTCAGGGGACTTGTTAATCGCGTCAACCAACTTATCTAAAAAACCCATTTTCTTTACCTCCATTTTTTAATACTGTCTTTTACCGAAGATCGCCGTGCCCACCCGAACGGTAGTTGCACCTTCGAGAATGGCCTCCGAAAAATCTCCGGACATACCCATTGAAAGGATATTCATATTTATATTATCTAATTTTTTATCACGAATGTCAACAAACAATTGATACATTTCTGAAAATATTTTTCTTTTTTCGCTTTCAGTATCCAAAATCGGCGGTACGGTCATCAATCCGCGCACCGAAATCCCCGGCATTTGCGCCGCTTTTTCCATCAAAACTTCTAATTCCTCCGGCAATACACCAGACTTTTGCGGTTCTCTGCCGATGTTCACTTCAACAAGCACATCGGTGGTCTTACTTAATGTCATTGAAGCTTTGGAAATCGCAGCAGCCAACCGTTCGCTGTCAACCGACTGGATCATGTCCACCTGCCCGACGATACTCTTAACCTTATTGGTCTGCAAATGACCGATGAGGTGTGTCTTTACACCGGCAAGCTGTAATGCATCCTTTTTACCGAGAAATTCCTGCACGCGGTTTTCACCGATCGCGGTAACACCCGCTGCAATCGCCTCGTTGATAAGCGCAGGCTCTACCGTTTTGGTCACCGCGAGCAACTCAACGCTATCCGTCGGTCTATCCGCTCGTATACAAGCAGTCTCGATCTGTTCACGGATGCGCAACAGATTTTCTCTAACGAATGAGTTTTCCGTCATACAAATTGGTCCCTTCCGTGATAATATCATCATACAAACGCAGATACCCATCCTCATTGCGTTCTTCACAGATCACATAATCCGCAGCATCACTGTATTTTTGTTCAATCTTTTGGAAACGAACGATGTCACCGGAGCGGATGTATACACCGACCTCTTGAGCAGCATTGGTGGTAATAGCGCGTTTGGGAACACGCAGTCCCGTATGCTCAACCAGCAATATTTCCAGAGATTCTTTGCGAATGGAGGATAATGCTTCCGACATATTCACACATTCAAATATCACCGCAAGCTCACCCGCATCATCGCGATTGCAGCCTACCACCTTTACCGGTATTTCCTCATCAGTCACAAACGGCAGACGTACATGCAGTTCCTTATCAACCGCAAGAGTGGTTGCGTATGCGTTCGGTACAACGCAGGCTATATACCAAGAATAGTCGCTCACGATCTTTCCTGCATAGGCAGCACTTGTAGCCGCACTATTGCCCGAAAGCGCCGTTTGCACGTTATCGGTGGTCATTTTTTCCACGTTTTTAACGGTAAGCACGCCCTCGAAGCCGTCCACGCTGTCTACAAAGTATCCGGCAACCGGCGCATTTACCGTACCCAAAGCCGCTTTATAGCCACCTGCAAGCGTATTGCGTTGCTGTTCCAGCGCTTGAATACGCGCAGAAAAATCGGTGGTTTTCCCGGTAACCATTTGCTTTTTATTGAAAAAACCAAGCAAGCGCTGTTTTAAATCATGCAGCTCGGAAATAGACGCGGCGCCGCCCACACCCACCAGCTCCGCCATGGCGCGATCAATCTGGGTATTCAAAATATTAAGACTTGCCACACCGCTGGCACCCAGAGCCTGTATCTCTTTTAGCACCGCGATTTCCTGGTCAAGTTCCTCCAGCCGCTGCTTGGTGAGGGCATCCGTCTTGCTCGCATATAGTTCTGCGATCATACCGTTATTAGAAACGCGGGTGCCGTTTTGTACCGTGTAAAACACGTAATTGGAGGTGTTGAGCGGAATGGGTGTCTCATTACGAATGGCAACGCAATCGACCGCTAACGTTTCGTATGCGCTGTAAGTATATACCGTTTCGGTGGTGATAGGAGAATATAGCAGCGGATAGATCTGCAAAAGCACGTATGCCAGCAGAACAATAGACACCAAAAAGGTGCCGATGTTTTTCAATACCTGCTTCATATACTCTCCTACCTTTCGTTATATTCTGTCCAAATTGCAAGTGCGGCATCGGTAAGTGCCGCAATATTCGTATACTCGTCTACATATAAAAACCGCGCATACGGGATCCGTCTGAACCAGGAAAGCTGCCGCTTCGCATAATGACGTGTCCCTTTTTTGAGATTTTCGAGCGCTTCTTCCAACGACAGTTTGCCGTCAAAATACGGACGTAATTCCTTATAACCTATCGCTTGCATCGCGGTCGGCGCAAAGGGGCCGGACAATACCGCTTTTGCTTCCTCTAAGAGCCCATTTTTCACCATGCTGTCTACACGGCTGTTAATACGTGCATACAGTTTTTCGCGATCTTTAAAATCCAGCACGAGCAAGCACGTATCAAAGGCAGGCGGCTCCTTGCGGGAAAGCTGCACCTGCTCACTGATAGGATGTCCCGTCGTATGATACACCTCTAACGCACGGATAATACGCCCATGATCATTGGGGTGTAGTTTTGCAGCGGTGACGGGATCAACAGCCGCAAGCTCATTTAACAATGCTTCGCCACCCTCTGTTTGTGCACGCTGCTTTAATTGCACGCGTAACGCTTCCGCTTTGGGAGCATCTTCTTTAAAGGTGATATTTTCGATCAGTGATTGCAAGTATAATCCCGTACCACCGCACAAAACAGGGAGTTTCTCACGTGCGGAAACCTCGCACAGCACCGCCTTTGCATCGGTCACGTACTGTGCAACACTATACGGTTGTGACAACGGTAAAAATCCCAAGAGATGGTGCGGTATTCCTTGCATCTCATCAGCAGAAGGTCGCGCAGTGCCGATGGAAATGGTGTCATATATTTGCATAGAGTCAGCAGATACCACTTCGCCGTTAAGTACTTTCGCCAACTCTACCGCAAGCGCGCTTTTGCCGGATGCTGTCGGTCCCGCTACCGCGAGGTAGCGTTTTTTTACATTTATTTCCATACTCATACGATCCGTCCAAACTGTTTTTCCAGTTCTTTTTTAGTCATAACAAAGCAGACGGGTCTGCCGTGCGGACAGTACCGCACATCAGGGTCGGAAAGCACCTTTTCAGTCAACATCAGCCATTCCTGCGGGGTGGTCATATCCCCCGCCTTAATAGCAGCGCGGCAGGCAATGGAATGATAGATCCAATCTTCTTTAGCGGTGAGAACATCCCGCTTACCGGATGCCAAACCGCCCGCGATCTCCTCGATCACCGCAGTAACATCACAGCCGGAAAGCACGGTCGGTACGGCACGCACCAAAACAGTGAGACCACCGAAATCCTCAATCGCATATCCTGCTTTTTCCAACAGCGGTAAAGCGGCAAGTAATGCGTTGCAGGCATCGCTATCCAACGTGACCGTCACAGGAGTGAGCAGCATTTGCGCGTCAGGTTGTGCGCTGTCCTTCAAGCTGTTATACAAAATGCGTTCGTGTGCCGCATGCTTGTCAATGACCAGCATCTCGTCGCCGTGTTCTGCAAGGATATAGGTCGTAAATATCTCACCGATAATGCGCGGCGGTAACGTCTGCACAGTAACTTGTACTTCCTCTTCTACGGGCGCAGGCGGCACCACCTTGGCAGGCGCCTCCTCATTCACGATCGGCTTTGTCAGTTTAGGTACGGTCATGATCGGCTCGACGGTACCATCCTGCAGCTGCGGCGGTTTTCTCTCCGGTACACCGCTCGCCACAAAAGCGGGCGAAACGGACTTAATCGGTGTCGCGGCAGGTGTCGGTGCAGGTGCCATCGGCATCGGTGCCGGTTTAGGTGCATCCGGTTTTGTCGGTCGCATCAGCGCGCTGAAAGAGGATTGCATACCGCCGCTTTGCTGCGGCGCATCCTTCCGCAAAAAGGGATTTTCACGCCTCGTTTCCGGGATAGACGCTTTTGGCAACGTATCACCGCTTTGCAGCGCGGAGCGCACACCGTGATACACCGCGTCAAATACCGGTTTTTCATTTACAAAACGCACCTCGATCTTGGCGGGATGTACATTCACATCCACCGCTTCGGGTGCCACCTCGATATGCAACACACAGGCCGGAAAACGTCCGGTCATGATAAGACCTTGGTACGCGCGGCTCATCGCAACAGCAGCAGTATCGGTTTTCACGTATCTGCCGTTGATAAAGAAATACTGCATGGTGCGATTAGCGCGGGTAGCAGACGGCTTGCAGCAAAAGCCGTGTACATGCACACCCTCCAACTGATAGTCCACCGCAATCAGATTAGAAGCAAAATCTCTACCGAGTACCGCATAGATAGCGGAATGTAATTTACCGTCGCCCGGTGTCAAAAACTCCTCTTTGCCGTCTCTGATAAAACGGAAAGAGATCTCCGGATGGGATAATGCCAATTTTTGTACCACACCGGCTACCGCGTTGCCCTCGCTGACGTCTTTCTTCAAAAATTTCATGCGAGCGGGTACATTAAAAAACAAATCGGAAACGGTGATTATAGTACCTTTCGCGGCACCTATCTCCTCGTATTCCCGCTCTTCCCCACCGCAGATGCGATAGACAGTGCCAAGCCCTGTTTCATCTGTACAGGTGATAAGCTTTACATCAGCAACCGCCGCTACCGAGGCGAGCGCCTCACCGCGGAAGCCAAGCGTTGCGATGCGTTCAAGATCATTTTCTGTACGCACCTTGCTGGTGGCATGGCGTAAGAAGGCGCGCGGCACATCTTCATACGCAATTCCGCAGCCGTTATCGGTGATACGGATCATGGAGACACCGCCGTTTTTGATTTCCACCGTCACGGTATCCGCGCCGGCATCAATGGTATTTTCCAGCAGTTCCTTTACCACAGATGCGGGGCGTTCCACCACCTCACCTGCGGCAATCAGTTCTGCGGTATGTTTATCGAGAACATGTATCTTTGCCATCGGTATCTCCTCTCTCTATCAGTCAATCGCTTGTGCTTTTTTTACAAGCGTATACAAAATCTGCATGGCTTCAATGGGGGTTAAGGTATCCACATCAAGCGCTTTGAGTTCCGCGGTCAGCGCATCACTCGCGGCATTTCCGAGTGTCATTTGCATCTCTGCGGGTTCATTCGATATTGATATCACTTCACGCACAGCAGGCAGGTTGCCGCCGTTTTCGGCGATGATCTCTCTTAAAATATCCTTTGCACGCGCGACCACGCTATCGGGAATACCCGCCAGCTTTGCCACTTCGATACCGTAGCTATCATCCGCAGGTCCACGCACAATGCGGCGCAAGAAGGTGATATCATCACCGCGTTTTTTCACAGCAATGTTATAATTCTTCACGCCTTGTAAAATATCTTCCAAAACATTAAGTTCGTGATAGTGGGTCGCAAGCAGAGCTTTTGCGCCGGATTTTTTGACATCTGCCACATATTCCAGCACCGCTCTTGCGATACTCATGCCGTCAAAGGTAGAAGTACCTCTGCCGATCTCATCAAATATGATCAAGCTGTTGCGGGTAGCATTTTTGAGAATGTATGCCACCTCACTCATTTCCACCATGAAGGTGGATTGTCCCGCAGCGAGGTCATCAGATGCACCCACGCGGGTAAAAATGCTGTCTACAACACCGATCGTAGCAGAAGACGCCGGTACAAAGCAGCCGATCTGCGCCATCAGTACAATGAGCGCCGTTTGCCGCATGTAGGTGGATTTGCCTGCCATATTAGGACCGGTGATCAGTGCTATGCGGTCCTCTCCGTCATTCAATAAGGTATCGTTGGGTACAAACGGCGTATCCGATAAAAATTCCACCACCGGATGACGACCCGCCACAATGCGGATCTCACCTTTATCGCGGATTTCGGGACGGCAATAATGCTGTCTGCTCGAAACCTCTGCAAAACAAGCAAGCACATCCAACTGCGCAAGTGCTGAGGCGGTATTCTGGATACGATCCAGTTCGCCCGCAACCGTAGTACGGATTTCAGTAAACAACTGATATTCGAGCGCTATTGAACGCTCTTTGGCGGTCAGCACACGAGTCTCCAGTTCTTTGAGTTCTTCAGTGATATACCGTTCAGCATTGGCAAGCGTTTGTTTTCGTATGTAATGTGGCGGAATCTCACCGGTATAGGAACGTAAAATCTCGATATAGTAGCCGAACACGCGGTTATATCCCACCCGCAGGTTTTTGATACCGGTCTTTTCCCGCTCCTGAGCTTCTACGCGGGCGATAAAGCCTTTGCCGTCCTGCATATCGGTACGCAGTTCATCCAAAGACGCATTATATCCCGGACGGATCATGCCGCCCTCGCGAACAGAAAACGGCGGATCTTCCACAATAGAATTTCCAAGCAGCGTTTCGATATCTTCAAGTGTATCAACAGTCTGCTCCAACATACGCAGCATGGGCGCTTTCGCATTTTGCAGCAACTGCTTGACCGGTAAAATTTTACCGATGGTGAGATATAAAGAACGCAGTTCTCTCGCGTTCGCACTACCGTAAATGATGCGAGTCATGATACGGTCAAGGTCGTATACGTCCGAGAGCGCTTCCCGCATTTCACCACGCAGCACAACGTTGCCCATCAGCTCTTCCACAGCGTCCAGACGTGCGTCAATGGGCGCTTTGTGAATAAGCGGTTGCTCGATCCAAGAACGGATAAGACGCTTGCCCATTGCGGTACAAGTGCGATCAAGCACACCAAGCAGCGAGCCGCGCTTCTCTTTGGAACGCAGTGTTTCCATCAGTTCCAGATTGCGTCTTGCGGAGATATCCAGCTTCATAAACTGAATATCTGAATATATACGCACGTGATTGAGACGTTCAAGACCGCCCATCTGGGTGTTTTGCAGATAAGAGAGTACACAACCGAGCGTACTCACTGCCGCAGACTTGTCCGCCAGATCCATAGAAGCAAGATCATCGCAGGCAAAATGTTCTTTGACAATGCGCGCAGTCATTTCCGTATCAAACTCCGCATCATCCCGCACATCGGCGGTAAGCCCCATGCGTTCGCTGATAAAGCCTTGAATGGTTTTATCCACAGCGGTGACACTGTTAATCAGTATTTCACTGGGAGAAAACCGTCCCAGTTCATTTGTGATGCGGGTGGGCAAATCGGCGCCGGACATAGCGGTCACATGGATATCACCGGTAGAGCAATCACAAAAACACAGGCCCGCTTCCTTACGATCCTTGGACACCCAAACGGAGGCAAGGTAGTTGTTACGGCTCTCGTCCAGCATACTGCCCTCGATAACCGTACCGGGGGTAATGATGCGGATAACGTCCCGCTTGACAAGTCCTTTCGCCTGCGCAGGATCCTCGGTCTGCTCACAGATAGCCACCTTGTATCCTTTTTGCACCAAGCGTGCAATATAACCCTCACAGCTGTGGAACGGCACACCACACATAGGCGCCCGCTCCTCCTGACCACAATCCCTGCCGGTCAGGGTCAATTCCAGCTCCTTGGACGCAATTTCCGCGTCTTTAAAGAACATTTCATAGAAATCGCCCAACCGATAGAACAAAATGCAGTTTTCGTGCTGTTTTTTAATTTCAAAATACTGCTTCATCATGGGGGTAAATTCCGCCATGCGCTCACATCCCTATCTGTGTCGTATCTTAGAATTAGTGGCAACCGCCGCAGGAAGAACAATCTCCGCCGCAGCTGGCGTTTTCGTCATAGGTATCGGGATCTACACCCTGCATAGACATATTGATAATAGTGGTAACAGCACGCGCGATCTGGTCAAACGCGGTTTTCGCCTCGTTGTACGCCTGCATACTGGGATTCTCCATCACTTTTGCATAGATCTCACGAATCTCCACATTGAGCGCTCTCTGCTTTTCAGCATCCTGCTCTTCCTTAGAAGCTTCTTCATTGATCACCATGCGTTTCAGATTGAATTCGCCGATAAGTTTCTGCAACTCACCGTCAGCGTCCGCTGTATCCTGTGCTGCTTTCATTTTGATAAAGCTCTCCTCAGCCTGCATAGCATGTCCGAGGTCTTTCGCCATCTGTAAAATCTTTTCCATAGTAAAAACTCCTTAATGTTGGTTTATTTCACGATCTCGCCGTGCACGATAAAACTGCGAGCGGCTGTGATCTTTACATTGACATACATTCCTACCAGTGTTTCATCCACCGGCACGCGCACCACACAGTTATCCTGCAAGCGCGCTTCCATATAGTCTTCCCGCACATTTTCCACCAATGCACGGTGGGTTGTGCCGATCAGTTTCTGCAACCGCTCACCGGACAACCTTTCCTGCAGATCGGTGAGTTCTTTAAGCCATGCGGTTTTTTGTTCACGGGTGATGGGGTCCGGCAGCGATGCCGCCGGTGTACCCACGCGCGGTGAATAGATGAAGGTGAACAGCGAGGTAAACCCTACTTCTTCGACCAATGACAGCGTATCCTCAAATTCTTCTCGAGTCTCGCCGGGGAAGCCGACAATGACATCACTGGTAAAAGAGATATCCGGTATCACCTTGCGGGCGTAGTTTACCACTTCTAAATACCGTGCACGGTCGTAATACCGATTCATCGCTTTGAGCACTCTGTCGTTACCCGACTGGAACGGCAGATGGAAATGCCGTGACACCTTCTCGCAAGCAGCGATGGTATCAAACAGATGCTCTGTCGCATCTTTCGGATGGGAGGTCATAAAGCGGATGATAAAGTCGCCCGGAATAGCATTGATCCTCTTTAAAAGTTCCGGGAAATCCACACCGTGGCTCTCTCCCTTGCCATAGGAATTCACATTCTGACCTAGCAGGGTAATATCGGTATAGCCTGCCTTGACCAGATCCTCAACCTCTTTGAGAATACATGCAGGCTCGCGACTGCGCTCTCTGCCGCGCACATACGGCACGATACAGTAAGTGCAAAAATTATTGCAGCCATACATGATCGGTACAAAAGCTTTAAAGGTGCCGTCTCTGCGCACCGGTAAACCTTCTGCGATGACGCCGTCCCCATCCGGAATAACGGTCAATTGCGATGGGCTTTGCAACGCTTTAAACAGCAATTCGGGCAAGCGATGGATAACATGTGTGCCAAACACCAAGCCGACAAACGGATAATGCTCACGCAAGCGTTTTGCCACATGCTCCTGCTGCACCATACAGCCGCATACCGCAATCAGCGTTTGCGGACGGCGGGCTTTCACGTGTTTGAGCGCGCCGACATTGCCGAACACACGGTCTACCGCGTGTTCACGCACCGCACAAGTGTTGAAGAGGATAAAATCCGCCTCATCAACATTCTCGGTAAAGCCGAACCCCATTTCACCCAGCATGCCCTTCATGCGTTCGGAATCGGACACATTTTGCTGACAGCCGTAGGTGCGCACGCAAGCAAGCGGTTGCATAGACGGTTTTTCTATTTCATATCGTTCCCGCACGCGAGCGGCAAACTCTTTTTGTTGTTCTAAAACCTCAGGAGAGATCTGCTGAATATCTGCCATAAAAACTTCCTTTCGAAAGCAGAATATATACTAGATAAGTATAGCATTTTTTATAGTATATTGCAATGCTAAATAAGGGATTTTTTTATAAAACAAAAGAATTTCATTTTTTCGGAAAAATATAGAAAAAAGGGTTTTCTTTTACCGTAAAAAATCATATAATAGATACAATATCAAGCGAAAGGATCAAAAAGATATGCGTGACGATCTTTTGAAAAATATTCATCGTATCCACTTTATCGGTATCGGCGGCTCCGGTATGCGTCCGCTTGCGGAAATTCTGCACAGCCGCGGATTTTCGCTTTCCGGTTCGGATAACAACGAATCGGACAACCTTGCCCGCATCCGCGCACTGGATATTCCGGTGTTTATGGGGCATGATGCCAAAAATATTGTCGGCGCCGACATGGTGGTATACACCATCGCCGTAGGCAACGACAACCCCGAAAAGATAGCTGCGGAGCAAGCCGGCATCCCGCTCATTGAACGCGCGCAGTTGCTCGGCTGGATCTCCCGTCAATACGGGCAGACTGTAGCGGTAGCGGGTACCCATGGAAAAACCACCACCACTTCTATGTTGGCACAAGTGCTCTTGGAAGCGGATAAAGATCCGAGTCTGTTTATCGGCGGCAGACTGCCGCTCATCAATGCTAACGGCAGATCGGGTAACAGCGATATCATGGTGTGTGAAGCCTGCGAATTCCAAGATCACTATCAGGCAATGACACCTGCCATTTCCATTATTCTCAATGTGGATGCAGATCATTTAGATTACTTCGGCACGCTCGATAATGTCATCGCCTCCTTTGCAAAATTTTCCGCAAAGACCACCGGTCACGTTATCTATAACGCAGAGGACGAGAACACCCGCAAAGCAATCGCAGCACTGCCACAGGAAAAATGTATTTCCTACGGTTTCTCCCCCGCTTGCGACTGGTATGCGCAGAATGTACGCACTGAAAACGGCGCTTATGGCGTATATGACCTCTATCACAAAGGAGAATTTATCACCGCTGTCAAATTAGGCGTTCCCGGACAGCACAATGTCAGCAATTCGCTCGCGGTCGCGGCAGCGGCTACCCTTTGCGGCGTCACCCCCGCTGCAATCGCCGCAGGCATCGAACATTTCAAAGGCGCGGGCAGACGGTTTGAGTTTGTCGGCGAAGCAAACGGCGTTACCTTTGTTGACGACTACGCCCACCACCCCACCGAAATTGCAGCAACCATCTCTACCGCTAAAAAAATGCCGTACAACCGCATTTGGGCTGTATTTCAACCGTTCACCTTCTCCCGCACCGCACGGCATTTAGACGAATTTGCCGAAGCTTTAAGATTAGCGGACGAGGTTGTCGTCAGCGATATCATGGGATCGCGCGAGAAAAACGAATGGAACGTGCATTCCACCGGTATTACCGATCAGATAGACGGCGCACATCATCTTGCTACCTTCCCCGAAATTGCGGATTTTGTTTCTGCAAACGTCAAACCGGGTGACATGGTACTCACCATGGGCGGCGGCGATGTGTATAAATGCGCACGCATGATTTTAGAAAAATGTAAATAAGCAAAAAAACGCTTACGGTACGAAATCGTACCGTAAGCGTTTTTTCATAGTAAGTATACGCAGACAACTATTGCGGATAATATGATTCCTATCACTATTCCCCGCTTGAAATGCCTTTTCAGATGCGGGATTTTCAGTTTGAAATCTGTTGTATACCGTTTCATAATCAACGGCAGCCAAATAGGTCCGCGGGGTAATCTGTGTTTTGTATTCCCCTCAGCAATCATCAAATAGGAATGATCGCCGTGATACCGCGTATAGCCGTATACATATTCCACATGTGTTATGTTCGACCATCGTATACAGTTGTTTTTATAGTAAATACCGATATCGTCCAGTGAACACAGCGGTTTGCCCCACAAAGCAGAAGCCAGCAAACCGGGTAGCATCAGCAATATGAGTCCCACCGAAAACAACAGCATATCCAACGCCATATCGTAGTTTGCCCTTTTGGTAACCCACTCCAGAACAAAAGTGGTGAAAGTGAGTGTAAGAGCAACCACCGCAGTAGGAATCAGCAACAATATCCTTCCGCTCTGACAACAGATATTGATCGGGCGTTTTTCCTTTTTTTGTCCATCATTTACTTATTCAGCTAATTCAGAAGTACAATGCGGGCAACGGGAAGCATCGAGTGCAATTTCGGATTTGCAGAACGGACACACCTTGGTGCTCGGTGCTTCTTCCACCAGTTCCTCTTTCTTTTTGCCGATTTCGCTCAAACTATTGATGCCTTTCACCAGCAGGAAGATGACGAACGCCATAATGATGAAATCGATCACAGCGGTCAAAAACGCACCGTAGTTCCAAGTGGTAACACCAAGCTCGGTTGCTACTTCCACAGAGGTAACCATCTTTTCGGTGACGCCCTCCGGCAATTTCAAAATAACAAACTGGTCAGCAAAGTTCAGACCGCCGGTGAGCAGACCCACAAACGGCATGACAAGATCATTTACAACAGAGGTAACGATCTTTTGAAAAGCGCCGCCGACGATAACGCCGACTGCCAGGTCGATGACGTTGCCGCGCATCGCAAATTTTTTGAATTCCTCTAAAAATCCGCCGACTTTCTTGCCTTGGTCCTTCAGTTTACTCATGGTTAGTTGCCTCCTTTTGTTCTGTATCTTCATTTTTCTCGATCAGCTTCCGTTTTACGTCCACTGCATCATACTTTTTCTTGATCTGCACGCGAGCATTGAACTTCTTGCCGCACCCATCACAGACACCGAGAGATGCCAGCGCCCGATTGTGTGGTCTCCATTTTTTGTTAAATATCAATTTCCGGCCACAATCGGCACAGTTAAATCGCAGATATTCTTTTTTTACCAAGGGATCACTCACATCGGTAATGAATACATTTTTGAAAGTAATGCGATCATAAAATGCTTTATCGGCAGGGCGCAGCATTTCATCAAAACGCTCTTTCTCATACACCTTTTGGAGAATACGACCGCTCAGCACACTGTCATCAAGCGCGCGATGATGTGCCACATCCTCCTCGTCGATACCAAGAGCCTCTGCAGCTTTGGAAAGCCCCGGCTGCTGTGCCAGCGGTATATCGGCGATTTTTTGATAGTACGCTTGCAAATCCACATAGGCGGTCATAAAGGGAATGGTATCGGTTTTGCAAAAATACCGATAATTCTCCAAAAACACCAGTAAATCGGTGGTGCTCCATGTGAGGATCACCGTTTCCCTATCCCCGATCCATCGGCGAAATGCCGCCATTGCACCGGTGAAGGTGCCGCCGTCTTCAAGTTCATCATCCGTAATACTGGTGAGATCGGTCACAAGTTTGGTCAGTTTTTTGCTGACCGCAGGACGAATGATCGCGTGAAAACGATCCTTCTCCTGCATGTCAGCGCCAATCTTTACAGCACCAATCTCGATGATCTCGTTGAAAAAGCCGTGCACCTTTTTGACATAGGTACCGTTCCATTCGAGGTCGATAATGACAAAATTCATGTTTACGCCATTGCCCCCAAAGTTTTACCCGCTAACACATGGAAGTGCAGATGGAATACCGTCTGACCTGCATCCGCACCGCAGTTGGTGACCACGCGGTAGGAAGAGATACCGAGTTCTTTCGTAATCTCAGCAATCTTCGCATAGATATACCCCACAATTTCCGCGTTTTCGGCAGTCACAGCACAAGCTCCAGAAATATGTGTTTTCGGGATCACCAGAAAATGCGTAGGTGCCGCGGGTGCAATATCATAAAATGCAAGAATTTTATCATCCTCATAGACTTTATTCGAGGGGATCTCCCCTGCAATAATCTTACAAAACAGACAATCCATGTTGCCGTCTCCTTATTTCAAGATAGAAAGCACGATACCTTCCACGGCATCCAGCGCTTTTTGTACAGAGGCGACATCTTTACCGCCCGCCATAGCGATATCAGGGCGTCCACCGCCTTTACCGCCGCAGATAGTAGCAACCTCACGCACGATATTGCCCGCGTGCGCACCCGCTTTGATAGCAGCAGGAGCGCAGAAGCACCCAAAGGTCACGTTATTTTCACCAACGCCTGCAAGTACCACAACAGCATCTTCGCCTGCGGTGTCGCGGCAGCTGTCACACATTGAGCGGATACCGTCGCCGGTAAGACCGTCAACAGCTGCGGTAATCACGCGTACAGTGCCAACCGCTTTTGCGTTTGCGAGCATTTCCTTCATCTTACCCGCACTTTCGGCGGCCTTCATATCGGCAAGCGCCTTTTCGGCGGCTTTCAGTTCGTTCATGACCTGCACCGCGCGGCGAGCAATATCCTCCGCAGTATTGGCTTTGAGTGCAACCGCGGTTTCGTTCATGAGTTCGGCATTTTTATCCATCAGTTCCAGCACATAGCTACCGGTGACCGCTTCGATACGGCGCACACCTGCCGCCACCGAGCTTTCGGACAGAATGCGGAACAGACCAAGCTCGCCGGTTGCTGCCACGTGGGTACCGCCGCAGAATTCGACAGAAACATCCGGCACCGCTACCACGCGGACAACCTCGCCGTATTTCTCACCGAACAGCGCCATCGCACCGCGTTTTTTCGCTTCAGCAATCGGCATCTCTTCAATTTCGGTGGTAATATTTTTGAGGATCCAGCTATTGACCAAGGTTTCCACTTTTTTGAGTTCTTCAGCGGTCATCGCAGAGAAATGGGTGAAGTCAAAACGCATACGGCTGTCATTCACCAACTGACCCGCCTGCTGTACGTGAGTGCCGAGCACTTCGCGCAGAGCCGCCTGCAACAGGTGCGCCGCGGTATGGTTACGCATGGTGCTGCGGCGGGTGGTTTCATCCACCTGTGCAGCAGCAACATCGCCATTCATCAAAGCGCCGCTCACAACAGTACCGCTGTGCACTACAACGCCACTGTGGGTTTTCACAGTGTTTTCTACTTTGAAAGAGCCGTTCGCGGTAGTGATAACACCAACATCGCCCACCTGACCGCCGCTTTCGGCATAGAAAGGTGTGACATCCAGTACGACAGCCGCGGTCTCACCCTCTGCGACCGTTTCGGCGAGTTCATTTTCTTTGATGATAGCGACCACTTTCGCTTCGGCACTCATGGTCTCATAACCGACAAATTTAGAGGCATCCAACTGTTCTGCAACGCTGGCGCCACCCTTCCAAGCGTCAGCACCGGCATCTTTGCGTGCGTTACGGGCACGCTCTTTTTGCTCTTTCATCAGTTTCTGGAAGCCCTCTTCATCTACGGTAAAGCCTTTTTCTTCCAAGATATCCGCGGTCAGATCCAGCGGGAAACCATAGGTGTCGTACAGCTTAAAGGCATCCTCGCCGGGCAGGACGGTGCCTTCCATATTCTGCAGCACCTCATCCAAGAGTGCTAAGCCGCTGTCGATGGTTTTACCGAACGCGACCTCTTCGGTGTGGATGAGTTTTTGGATAAAGTCTTTCTTCTCTGCAAGTTCGGGGTAGGCGGACATATTTTCTTGAATAACCGTATCTGCAACCTCAAACAGGAACGGCTCACGGATACCAAGCAAGCGACCGTGACGCGCAGCACGACGGAGCAGACGACGCAGCACGTAGCCTCTGCCCTCGTTGGAAGGCATCACACCGTCACCGATCATAAAAGTGGTAGAACGGATGTGGTCGGTGATCACGCGCAGGGAAACGTCCTGTTTTTCGTTATCATGATAGTTAACACCCGCGATTTTGCTGATATGTTTCATGATATTCTGCACGGTATCCACCTCAAAGAGGTTGGCAACACCCTGCATCACGCAAGCGAGACGTTCCAGACCCATACCGGTATCGATGTTGGGATGCGCCAAGGGGGTATAGTTGCCCTCGCCGTCGTTATCAAACTGGGTGAACACTAAGTTCCAGAACTCCATATAGCGATCGCAATCGCAGCCCACGCCACAGGTCGGAGAACCGCAGCCGTATTCCTCGCCGCGGTCAAAGTGTAATTCCGAGCAAGGACCGCAAGGACCGGAGCCATGCTCCCAGAAGTTATCCTCTTTGCCGAGACGGACGATGCGCTCGGGATTGACACCCACTTCTTTGGTCCAGATATCACACGCCTGATCGTCGTCCTGATAGATGCTGATATGGATGCGCTCTTCCGGAATTTCCAACACCTTGGTGCAGAACTCCCACGCCCATGCAGTCGCTTCGTGCTTGAAGTAATCGCCGAAACTGAAGTTGCCCAGCATCTCAAAATAGGTGCCGTGGCGTGCAGTTTTACCCACGCGCTCGATATCGGGCGTGCGGATACATTTCTGGCAGGTGGTCACCCGTTTGCGGGGCGGGGTGATCTCGCCTGTGAAATACTTTTTCATCGGCGCCATGCCGGAGTTGATGAGAAGCAGGGATTTATCCCCCTGCGGCACCAGCGAAAAGCTGGGCAAACGCAGATGTCCTTTGCTCTCAAAAAACGCGAGATATTTTTCGCGCAGTTCATTGAGTCCTGTCCATTTCATAATAGAATGTCCTTTCCTTTGTAAAAATAAAGACACCTCCGCCCTCATATGGGACGGAGGTGTCCGTGGTACCACCCAAATTGCACGAAAACCGTGCCACTCTGACTCCTTAACGCGGAAAACGCCACCACTCATCGCGGCGGAACTCAGGGACGGCGCGCGGCAGGCCACTCAAACGGTCTCACAGCACGTAAAACACGTAACCGTTCTCTCTGACAGCGACAAAAAGCCACTTATTTCCCATCACAGTTTTTGAACATAATCAGTATAAAAGATTTTTTGCGATTTGTCAACCTTCTTCGGTCACCGATTCGATGATTTCGCGTAAGTGTTCCGCACCGTCCCCTGTGACCGCGGAAAAAGGCAGATATTGGATGCCTTCATAATCGGCGAAAAACGCGTCGAACATCGCCATGTTCTCATTAAACTGCGTTTTATTGAGTTTATCCGCTTTGGTCAGCACCACCATAAACGGAATTTCTTCCTCGATCATATAGTTGATCATTTGCACGTCGTCGGCGGTGGGTTTGTGGCGCATATCAATGAGCTGCAACACAAGGCGCAGATCGCGGTCGGCGGCAAAATACCCACCGATCAAATCTCGCCAACGGCGTTTTTCCGCGTCGGATACCTTTGCAAAGCCGTAACCCGGCAGGTCAACGAACCGCACGGTAGACAACTTATAAAAGTTGATAGAAGCGGTTTTACCGGGGGTCGCACTGGTGCGGGCAAGATTTTTTCTGCCGAGTAATTTATTGATCAAAGAGGATTTCCCCACGTTCGATCTGCCGGAAAACGCAATTTCCGGCAGGGTATCGGCAGGCAGCTGGCTTGCCAGTGCCGCAGACATTTCAAAAGCGGCAGTTTCGATCTTCATATCAATTCCTCCCGACAAGTGCGGTTTTGAGCACCGTATCCAACTGGGACGCGGGCACAAATTTCACGTGATTTTTAACCTCGTTATCCACCTCGGCGAGATCGGGGGTGTTTTCCTCCGGGATGATGACCGTTTTCATGTGGTGGGTATACGCTGCCATGGTTTTCTCACGTAGGCCACCGATAGGCAGCACGCGACCACGCAGGGTGATCTCACCTGTCATCGCAACATCGCCCTTCACCGGAATGCCGGTAAGTGCAGAAATAATCGCGGTAGCCATGGTCACACCTGCAGAAGGACCATCCTTGGGCACAGCGCCCTCCGGCACATGGATATGGATATCCTTTGTTTTATAAAATTCCTTATCAATACCCCACGTATCCGCCTGCGAGCGGACGTAGCTGATAGCAGTATGCGCAGACTCCTTCATTACGTCACCGAGAGAACCGGTGAGTTCCACCTTGCCTGTGCCGTCCATGACAGCCACTTCAACCGGCATAGTCTCACCGCCCACAGCGGTCCACGCAAGACCGTTCACAACCCCCACCTGATCTTTTACGGCAGCGGGATCGTCTCTGTACTTTTTGGGACCAAGCAGCGCTTCGGGATCCTTTACCGTCACACTCTTGCACTCCCCTGCCACCAGCTGTTTCGCGGCTTTACGGCAGATACGGCCGATAGTGCGTTCCAGTTCGCGCACACCTGCTTCACGGGTGTAGTTCTCAATGAGGATACGCAGGGTCGCATCGGGGATACGCAGCTGTCTGCCGTTCAGTCCGTTGCGTTTCAACTGCTTTTTGACAAGGTAGTCCTTGGCAATATGGAATTTTTCCTCCGCCGTATAACTCGGCAGGCGCAGAATATCCATACGATCATACAAAGGACCGGGAATCGCGTCCGCATCGTTGGCAGTAGTAATAAACATCACACCCGACAGATCAAACGGCAGGTCGATGTAGTGATCGGTAAAGGTGTTATTCTGTTCAGCATCCAGCACTTCCAGCATAGCCGAGGTGGGATCGCCGCGGTAATCACTCGCCATTTTGTCGATCTCATCCAACAAAATGAGCGGATTTTTGACACCAGCCTGCTGAACAGCGCGGATGATACGACCCGGCATAGAGCCAAGATAGGTGCGGCGATGACCGCGGATCTCCGCTTCATCATGCACGCCGCCAAGTGCTACGCGGACATACTGTCTGCCGGTCGCTTCGGCTACCGATTTCGCAATAGAGGTCTTACCCACGCCCGGAGGGCCGACAAGGCAAAGTACTTGCCCCCGCATTTCCTCCGATAAACTATGTACGGCAAGCGTTTCGATGATATGGTCTTTCACCTTTTCAAGACCATAATGGTCTCTATCCAACACTTTACGCGCCGCACCCAGATCAAGGTGCAGTGTATCCTCTTTGCTCCACGGCAAGGAGATGCAGGTGTCCAGATAGTTACGCACAACGGTAGCTTCGTGGGAACCCGCGGGCATTTTCGCGAGTTTATCCACCTCTTTGAGCAGCACCTTTTGCGCTTCTTCGCTCAATTGGAGATTGAGAATTTTCTGCTCATATTCCTGCGCTTCTTCCAGCGGATTGTCACCGTCACCGAGTTCTTCGGCGATGACACGCATTTGTTCTCTCAAATAGTATTCTTTTTGGCTTTGATCCATGCGTTCCTGCACACGGGTATGGATATCCTTTTCCAGCTTCAGCACTTCGCATTCACGGCTCAATATGGACATCAGCAGTTCCATGCGGCGTACCACCGGCAAAGTATGCAGTACAAGGGATTTTTCCTCAACCGGCATCGGCAGATTAGCCGCGATATAGTCGGCAAGGTAACCCGCTTTACGGGCGGTTGCAACCCCCATCATCACATCGGGTGCGATATCCTCCTGCGCTACCTCCGCATATTCCGCAAAACGCGCGCGGCATTCGCGGATGAGCGCTTCTTCATGCAGCGGTTCTAAATTGGTGGGTTCGGGGCGTTCACGGACGTTGACCATAAAAAACGGCTCCGCTTTCACCACTTCGGAAATTTTCGCACGATAAAGACCCTCTACCAATACGCGGAAGGTTTCATTTGAAGTTTTTAAAATTTGGCGTACTTTGGCAACAACACCGGTGGCATACAGATCTTCAATGCCCGGATCATCCTCTGCCATATTACGCTGGGCAATCAGAAAAATGGTCTGGTCTACTTCCATGCAATCATGGAGTGCCAGAGCAGATTTCTTTCTGCCGATATCAAAATGCAGCAACATGCCAGGAAATACCACCATGCCGCGCAGCGGCAACAGCGGCAGGGTTGCCGTTTGTATCACTCGTTTAGACATTATATTACTCCTTTATAGAAAATTAGCAGCGCCGAGAAATGGGCGCTGCTAACCAATCAGACATTCACTTTGCGCCGTTGCGGTTTTGCCTTCGCCTGCGGTGTGAGGCGAGCCGCCTTCTTGTCCGGGTTGAGAACGATCTCGGGACGAGCGCCCTTATTCACCGCATCGGAAGTGACGGTCACTTTTTCCACGGTGGGTTCGGACGGGATCTCAAACATAAGCTTCGTGAGGATCTCCTCCATCACCGAACGAAGTCCTCTGGCACCGGTATTTCTCTCCAAAGTCTTTTCGGCGACCGCTTTCAAAGCATCATCCGTGAACACCAGTTCTACCTGATCCAGTTTGAAAAGCGCTTGATACTGTTTGAGCACCGCGTTTTTGGGTTCTTGCAAAATGCGTACCAGATCCTCCACGGTCAGCGCTTCCAAGGTGGTAACCACCGGCATACGACCGACCAACTCAGGGATCAGACCGTATTTCACGAGATCTTGCGGCACCAACTGGCGCAACTTTTCGGAACGAGTCATATCCTTTTTGGATTTCACCTCATTGCCAAAGCCAAGCGCACCGGTACCGATACGTTTTTCGATAGTTTGCTCGATGCCGTCAAACGCACCGCCGAGAATAAACAAAATATTCGAGGTATCAATTTGGATAAACTCCTGCTGCGGATGTTTTCTGCCGCCATTCGGGGGAACATTCGCAACCGTACCCTCTAAAATTTTCAAAAGTGCTTGTTGTACGCCTTCACCGCTGACATCGCGAGTGATAGACGGGTTTTCGCTACGGCGGGAGATTTTGTCAATCTCGTCCACATAGATAATACCACGTTCCGCTTTTTTAACATCAAAATCTGCTGCTTGAATAAGGCGCAGTAGGATATTCTCCACATCCTCGCCCACATAACCGGCTTCGGTAAGGGTGGTAGCATCCGCAATCGCGAACGGCACATGCAGCGTTTTCGCCAAAGTCTGTGCCAAAGCGGTTTTACCGACACCGGTGGGACCAAGCAACAGCACATTGCTCTTGCCGATCTCGGTATCCAGCGCATCGGAGAAATAGATACGCTTATAATGGTTATATACCGCCACAGACAAGGCAATCTTTGCTTCGTTTTGCCCTATAACATACTCATCCAGCGCCGCCTTAATCTCCATGGGAGTAGGCAGCTGTTCGGGCTTTTCTTCCGGCTTGGAAGCGGCGCGACGTCTGTCCGCTGCCGGCTCCCCGTCCTCTAAAATTGTACGGCAAAGTTCGACACATTCGTTACAGATAAACACATCGGGACCCGCTATAATGCGATATACCTCATCCTGATGCTTGCCGCAAAACGAACATGAAATGCTGAATTCTTCTTCGTTTTTAGACATCGGTCACGCCTCCTTTTCAGCGTTTTTCAAACTTATCGTTTGGTGATAACTTTATCAATGATACCGTAACGCACCGCGTCATCCGCGGTCATCCAGTTGTCGCGATCGGTATCGCGCTCGATCACTTCGATCGGCTGACCGGTCATTTGTGCGAGCAAATTGTTCATGCGGTTACGCACAAACAAAATGTGATCCGCCTGAATTTTGATATCCGACGCTTGACCCTTCGCACCGCCGAGCGGCTGATGGATCATAATCTCACTGTGCGGCAAGGAAAGACGCTTACCCTTCGCACCCGCAGCAAGCAGGAAAGAACCCATGCTGGCAGCAAGACCCACACAGATGGTGGACACGTCGCACTTGATAAACTGCATGGTATCATAGATCGCCATGCCGGCAGAAATAGAGCCACCGGGGCTGTTGATATACAGATGGATATCCTTATCGGGATCCTGTCCTTCCAGATACAAAAGCTGTGCTACCACCAAAGACGCGGTCGCGTCATTCACCTCATCGGACAGCATAATGATGCGGTCGTTGAGCAGACGAGAAAAAATATCATAACTACGCTCACCGCGGCTGGTTTGCTCCACAACATACGGTACCAAAGCCATATTTTCCATCAGAATATCCTCCTTTTCAAAAAGCCGATAATCCCGCACCTATATACAGTGCGGGATATCAGTCACATACATTTTAGGCATAAAACGCCTATTTAATCGCCGTGAATTATTTTTCTTCCTTGATTTTGGCGTTTTCTTTCACGAAGTCCATAGCCTTTTGCACAGCGAGGTCCTCAGACAGAGCCTGCTCAGGGATAAAGGCTTTCACCTTATCAGCTTCTATCTGATACATCTCGGCATAGCGGTTGTATTCCGCCTCGAGATCCTCAGCAGTAGGAACGATATTTTCCACCTTTGCGATCTTTTCGAGGATCAGGCGCATTTTGACCTTCTTCTCCGCCTGCTCACGGAAGCTCTCACGGAAAGCTTCTTTATCGGTACCGGTGTACTGCATATACATATCCATGTTAAGTCCCTGAGACTGCAAACGGTATTCAAAGTCTTGCACAGACTCGTTGATAGCGTTCTCGAACATAGCAGCCGGGATATCCGCAGTCAGAATACCGAGAAGACCCTCCACCAACTGCTCACTGACTTCGTCCTCAGCAGCAGCGGCGCGGCGCTCTTCAAGTTTCTTCTTACTGTCGGCTTTGAGCTCATCGAGGGTATCAAAATCGCTGACGTCCTTCGCAAAATCATCGTTGAGTTCCGGCAGTTCTTTCATCTGGATCTCGTGGATCTTACATTTGAACACAGCAGGCTTGCCGGCGAGATCGGCAGCGTGATATTCCTCGGGGAAGGTCACGTTCACGTCGCACTCTTCGTCGATCTTCTTGCCGACGAGCTGCTCTTCGAAACCGGGGATAAACTGACCGGAACCGAGCAAAAGCGCATGATTTTCCGCTTTACCGCCTTCAAATGCCACACCGTCAACAAAGCCTTCGAAATCAAAGGTCACGGTGTCGCCCATTTCGGCAGCACGATCGTCAACAGACACCATACGGGAGTTACGCTCCTGCAGCATCTTCACTTCAGCGTCCACATCTTCGTCGGTCACGGCAGCGAGTTTCTTGGTTGCTTTGAGACCTTTGTACTCACCGAGCTCCACCTCGGGCTTCACGGTGATAACGGCGGTGAACTTCAGACCGTCCTTGCCCACAGACTGGACATCGAAATCGATCTTGTCTTCTACATATTCATAGCCGGACTCTTTGATCGCCTCATCAAGGGCAGCGGGATATACGTCATTGACGGCAGTTTCATAGAACATACCCTCGCCGTACATCTTCTCCACCAGAGAACGGGGTGCTTTGCCTTTGCGGAAGCCGGGAATGGTGATATCTTTGATATCCTTCCGGTAAGCGGCATCAACAGCGGCTTCAAAAGTCGCGGCATCCACTTCGATCTCGAGTTCTACGCGGTTGTTTTCTTTTTTTGTTGCATTTTTCAGACTCATGGGTTATTTCCTCCTACTGACTTTTTACATACGTCATGGTATTATAGCACACATCTTTCCAATATGCCAATACTTTTTTTAAAAAAATATTATTTTGTATACGGAATATGCAGCGGCACAAATTTCAGCGCATCCGCAGACGCCAAACGAAGGGCGATACCGTCTATCTCCCCATTGAAAGCCTGCCGAATACCAGGGCCGTGCACATGCCCGTAATAACAACGTTTTACGCCAAATTCCGACAGCACATCCAAAAACGGCTGACAGCGCTCTTCTCCCCACACCGGCGGATAATGCAGAAAAGCAATCGGTTCCAGGCCGGTCTTCACAGCCGCTTCCACCGAGGTGCGCAGCCGCCCAACCTCGCGATTTAACACCTTTTGATCCGCATCCTGCTCCGCGTCATAAAACCACCCGCGAGTACCGCACACGGCAAATGTGTCCTCCACCGTGACGGTGTCGTTGTGCACGATACGCAAGGTGTCAAATCCGTTTTCTAAAAGGAAAGCATCCATTTTTCGGCGGGTTGCCCACCAATAATCGTGATTGCCCTTAAACAACAGTTTTTTACCGGGTAGCGCATGCAAAAAAGCAAAATCCTCTTTTGCTTGTTCCAGTGACATTCCCCAGGAAATATCGCCGGGTATTACCACGGTATCGGCATCGGTGATCAGCGCACGCCAATGACTTTCCAGTCGCTGCTCATGCGCATCCCAACCGCCGAAAATATCCATCGGCTTATCGGTGGAAAGGGATAGGTGGGTGTCCCCTATCACAAACAAAGACATTTTGAATTACTCCTTGATGCCGAGCATGCCGTACACCACAGCCTGCTGTCCTTCTCTGTCGCAAATGTTCGGGAAACGAACTTCCTTTTCACGCAGGGACAGCAAGGATGCGGGAGCGGCAACGCCGGTGCTGCTTTGCAGCAATTCTACTTTTTCAAATTCATCCGCGTTGGCATCGTCTTTGCCCAAAGCAGACAGAACACTTGCAGAGAATTTGTACGGATTAGCGGTAGAGGCAATGACCGTCGGGGTCGTATCCCCTGTCTTTTCGCGATACTGCTCATACACACGCACCGCAACGGCGGTATGGGTATCCAGCAAATAGTTGTGTTTTTCAAAGGTATCACGGATGGTCTCTGCTACACCCGCATCATCGCTGTAACCGCCGACAAAGCTTGCTTGCAGTTTTTCGAGCACTTTGGCGGGAACGGTATAATGACCGTCCGCTTTAAGGCTATCCATCATTTTGGTCACCGCTTTGTCGTCACAATCGGTGAGATCGTACAAAAGACGCTCTAAGTTGGAAGAAATCAGAATATCCATCGACGGAGAGGTGGTGGTATAGAAATCGCGGCGGCGATCGTATACACCGGTCTCGATAAAGTCGGTCAGCACGTGGTTTGCGTTGGAGGCGCAGATGAATTTATTCACCGGCAATCCCATCTTAGATGCATAGTAAGCGGCAAGGATGTTGCCGAAGTTGCCGGTAGGCACCACCACGTTGATGGGATCGCCCATGGTGATTTTGCCTTCTTTGAGCAGGTCACAGTAAGCGGATACATAATAGATGATCTGCGGTACCAGGCGACCCCAGTTGATGGAGTTGGCACTGGAGAACATCATACCGTGCTCGGCGAGTTTCGCTTTGACAGCGGGGTCGGTGAAAATGGTTTTCACACCGGTCTGCGCATCGTCAAAGTTGCCGCGAATAGCGCACACAGCGACGTTGTTACCCTCTTGCGTAGTCATCTGTAATTTCTGCATGGGGCTGACACCTTTTTCAGGATAGAACACAAGAATGCGGGTATGCGGCGCATCCTTAAAGCCTTCCAGGGCCGCTTTACCGGTATCACCGGTGGTAGCAACCAGAATAATGATCTCCTTACCCTGTGCAGTCTTACCCACAGATACACGCATGAAATGCGGTAAAATTTGCAACGCCATATCCTTAAAAGCACAGGTCGGACCGTGCCAAAGCTCGAGCATATGTTCAGCGTTCTCCAAGGTGGTGATGCGAGCGGGATGCGCACCGAATTTCTCGGTAGTATAGGCCGCCTCCACACACTCTTTTACCTCATCTGCGGTAAAATCGGTAAGAAATTTATCCAGAATGAAAGCCGCACGTTCGGTGTAGCTCTTATCAGCAAGCGCTTTGATATCCGCAGCGGTAAGCTTGGGAAATTCTGCGGGTACAAACAAACCGCCTTCTTCGGAAATACCGCGAGCAATTGCCCCGGCAGCCGTGACGGTCACATTACTGTTTCGAGTACTTTTGTAGTTCATTTTGATCATCCTTTTTATTCAATATTAGCGGATATACCTTTTAAAAAATCGGTAAGCGTTGTCGAAAAACAGATCATCGATCAAGCTTTCCGCATAATTACGTTGTAATAAACGGTCATACAATTTTGTGAGGATATGCATACCGTTATATTCCGGCGGCAGGTCAATTCCATCGAAATCGCACCCTAGCGCCACCGTATGTCTGCCACCAAGCGACAGGAAATGTTCCAAATGCGCGATAAAACGGTCGAGCGACTGTCCACCCAAATGATCAGCACAAAGATCAACGCCTACGATACCGCCACGTCCGCGCACCTGCGAGAATTGCATGTCATTGAGCGCTCTAAACGAAGCGTGCACGGCTGCCGCCGCAGTATGACTCACCGCGAAAGGACGGTCGGTAATGCGGCACACGTCCCAAAAGCTACGGCGATTGAGGTGCGCGGCATCCAATAAAATACCGTTCTCCTCCATTTTCTTCACCGCCGCCTTACCGGCCGCGGTAAGCCCTTTGCAGGGGTCTCCGCCACACCCTTCCCCCCAGCGATTGCTACCGTTCCAGGTGAGCGAGATCATCTTCACACCGGCTGTAATCCAAGTGTCGGGCAGTTGATCTTCACCAGCAGCAACGCCGCCGTTTTCAACAGCCAAAATGCCTGTCAGCGGGGTGATAGGCGCGCAAAACAATTCTCGCTTATCACGCAATATATGAAAAAAGGTTTTATAGCGCGTTTCAAAGCTTTTCGCTTTTTGCAGCATACGCTCAATGAGCATTTTTGCCTTTTCGGGAGGGGTACCATCCCTCACCCACATAGCAAAACATTGATACCACGGTGAAAATGACAATCCGCGCATAAGATCTACCTGACCATCATTTCGCAGGATATCACCGTTGTTTTTCAAGGTCTCATACAAAGTATCACAGTGTAAATCAAAAAGCCGCATACATATTTCCGGCATCAAAAGCAGCGGGGAAATGGGTCAACTGCTTCACCTGCATAGGATCGTCTCCATCCGCCATGACGATCGAAATCACGTCAAAGCGCGGTTGCAGATCAATATCCGCATGCGTTTGTAAATACAGCAAGGCTGTACGAAGAAGCTTTCGCTGCTTGACCGGAGTCACCGCCTCCTGTGGGGTATAGATTGCCGCACTGCCGCGCTGCTTCACCTCCACAAAGGCAATATATTTTTTGTTTGCGGCGATTATGTCAATCTCGCCGAAGCGGGTGCGATAATTCGCCGATAAAATCGTATAACCTTTTCGTCTCAGATACCGTGCCGCCAGCACTTCGCCGACAGCACCTTTGGATATCCGCGCCATTTAAGTATTCTCCCCTTGCTTTTCAAAAAAGCTGCGCAAAAAGGTCATGCGATGCACAGGAGAGGGGCCGTGGATGGCAAGCGCTTCATAATGCGCTTTGGTGCCGTACCCTTTATGTTGTTTAAATCCATATTGTGGGTACTGTTCATCCAACTCCAATAAATAGCGGTCACGGCTGACCTTCGCAAGGATAGACGCAGCGGCGATAGAAGCCGACAAGGCATCTCCCTTTACAACCGTTTGACACGGAATATGCAGACCGCTCGGAGAGCGGTTACCGTCAATCAAAGCAAACGACGGTTGTGTGTCAAGCGCTTCCACCGCGCGTTGCATAGCAAGAAAAGTGGCTTGCAAAATATTCAGCTCGTCAATCTCCTCTACCGACGCGGTAGCTACCGCCCACGCGATTGCCGTATCGCAAATGACAGGAAACAGCGCTTCGCGTTTTTTCTCGGTAAGCTTTTTAGAGTCGTTCAAACCGTCGATAATAGGATTTTCCGGCAGAATAACTGCCGCAGCATATACCGGACCCGCCAGAGGTCCTCTCCCCGCTTCATCCACACCGCAGAAAAGCCCCGCAGCGGTATTGCGGTAGGCGGCATCAAATTCATAGTTGGTCATAGTTTTACTTCCTCCGGGAATTCCAAAGTCAGCGTACCTATTTTCGCCGCGCGATATTCATCCAACAGCATGATTGCCGCGCGCTCGGTATCGATCTCACCGCCGCGCACCAACATGCCGCGCTTTTTGCCGACCAGTTGCAGCAGTTCCCAACCGTCTTCCGGCAATGCGGTATCTGCCAACTTATACCTATTGATCAACAAATCGGGATAACCCTTTTGCAAGGTTTCCAACAAAAGACAAGCCATTTCCTCAATATCCAGAATCTGATCCTTTATAGCGCCGGTAAATGCCAAATGGCGTGCAACATGAATATCCTCAAACTTAGGCCACAGCACACCGGGAGTATCCAACAGCTGTACACCGCCGTCCACCGTAAACCATTGGTTATTGCGGGTGACACCGGGACGGTCTTCCACCTTCGCTTTACCGCCTGCTGTAAGACGGTTGATAAAAGAGGATTTTCCCACATTCGGGATGCCCACCACCATGGACCGTACAAGCGGATTTTTAATACCCTTTTCCACCTTTGCGGCAAGCTTATCCTTTAAAAGCTCACGTAAAAGCGGCACATACCTCTGCATGCCCGCGCCGGTTTTACAATCAGCGGTCATGGCGGCAAAGCCTTGCTCCTCGAAATGCTTGATCCAGCGGCGAGTCGTAGCGGGATCCGCCATATCCGCTTTGTTGAGCACGATAAGGCGCGGCTTTGAAGCGGTCAGCGTGTCGATCTCAGGATTACGACTGCTGATGGGGATACGAGCATCGATCACTTCGGTAACCGCATCCACTAGTTTCAAACTTTCTCCTATTTTTCGGCGGGTTTTCGCCATGTGTCCGGGAAACCACTGAATTTGCGGTTGTTGCTCCATATCCTCTCACCCCTTTTTAATCCTCGTAAATCTCTCCAAATTTCGAAAACGGCATAATGCGGAATACCGCCTTGCCCAAAATATCATCCTCATGCACAGCACCGATGCCATCTAAATCGCGGCTGTCATGTGAGTCGTCACGGTTATCCCCCATTACAAAAACCGAATCTTTGGGCACAGTATAAGGTCCGGTGAAGCCATATAGCGGCGGTGTAGTAGTATCCAGATACGGTTCTTCCAACACTTCCCCGTTTAAATACACCTTCTCGGTTTCGGGATCAATGGAAACGGTATCACCCTCCAACGCAATGACCCGTTTGATAAGCGGTTCAGCGTTATCCCGCCGCACCACAATGATATCGCCATACTGCGGTTCATTATAAAAAGCATTAACCATCAGCAGACTGTCGCGATGGTGCAATGTATTCGCCATAGAACTACCACTGACTGCCACCACGCGGCAAACGCACGCGCTGATAATTGTCGCGATTATCATCGCCATGATCAGCGCCTCTGCCCATTCGTACCATGAACGACGAAAAGCCGCTTCTTCTTCTTTCATCTGCGCGGCTATATCCAATTCCTTTTCTTCCATCATGCAAAGACCTTCTTTTACACTAATACGCCAAATTTATATAGCGGCCACACGCGTAATATTGCCTTTCCGACAACGTCCTCCTCGTCCACCATGCCGATTTCGAGTGAACGGCTATCCTTTGAGACCTCGCGGTTGTCGCCAAGCACAAACAGATGTCCCGCAGGCACCGTAACCTCATCGGCTAACTCCTTCGGGAAGGTCGGACAGTTGATATACCCCTCTTCTAACAAAGTGCCGTTACGATATATCTCACCGCTGGTTGCATCAATTCGGATGGTGTCTCCCTCCAAACCGATCACGCGCTTGATAAGCGGATCCTCCGTATAGCGGTTGATCACAACGATATCGCCATACGCAGGTTCGTAAAAATGCACATTGAGGATCAAGCGATCATTCCCGTAAAGGTTAGGCTCCATCGAGCTGCCTTCAACACCCGCCACACGGAAACAGAAGGTGAATAACACTATGAGCAGCACCATGGCAAACAGCATCGCTTCGGCATATTCATACAAAGCTGCCGTAAAACCAATTTTTCCGTCGTCGCCGTAAAGCCTTTTTGCATGGCGTGCGTGCATACTGTTACCCCCTTTTCATATAATCCATAATACTATAACACATTATTTTAAATAAATAAAGGAATTTTTAAATAAAAAAAGAAAAAAGGGACGAAAACGTCCCTTTTTTCGCAAAAAAACTTTACCGTTTTGATTATTTGATCAATTCCTTGACCTTAGCAGCCTTACCAACGCGATCACGCAGGTAGTACAGCTTGCTTCTGCGAACCTTACCACGGCGAATAACCTTCACAGCAGCCACGTTCGGGGAATGCATGGGGAACACTCTCTCCACGCCAACACCGTAAGAAACACGGCGGACGGTGAAAGTAGCGGACACACCGCTGCCCTTCTTCGCAATAACGGTACCTTCGAACGCCTGAATTCTTTCGCGCTCGCCTTCGCGGATTTTGACATCGACTTTGACAGTGTCGCCGATCTCAAACGCCGGCAGCTCCGCTTTCATGCTTTCGCCGGCAATCAGTTTCAATGCATCCATGTTCTGATCCTCCTAAAATTTTCAGACATTCTTGCCGCCGTTTGGCAGTAGAGGACTATCCGCTTTAATGTCGTGCTTACGCTGGCATTAAACCCCACAAAATACCGAAATATCCTGCGGATACCAAAACACTCGTAGTATATTAACATACATTTCCGGAAAATGCAAGTGTTTTTTACGATTTTTTGCAATTTTATTTGCTGATGGTATCAAACACAAATATGCGGAAATCGTAGGGGTTGAGTGCTCTTGCCTCATCAATCGCCGCCTTCGCTTCCGTCTTCTTATCCAAGCCGAGTAACGCGAACGCTTTGAGGATATTACCGACTGTGAGATTATTCTTCTCAATGTTGTATTCAAACGGCATCGGAGACGGAGAGCCTACACCGTAGTAGGTACGCAGATCTTTGTTGACAATGAAGTTTTCGGCAACCGATAACATTTCATCCAAAACAGCTGCCGCTTCTGCTTCCCTACCGAGTTTTCTCAGCGCTAACGCGCGGAACAGAGAAATCTCGGATACAGCCGCTTTATAGATAGCCGCTT
>JAZUAN010000033.1:0-36697 GCA_045638005.1 Acutalibacteraceae bacterium
CGTGTGTGCTTCGGATATCTCCGGTATCAGTAACGTGGAAAGCGACGATAAAAACGAGGCAGGGAAGAACAGCAACGGTAAAGCCATGCCTTTGAGCATACCGAACTGCGCAAGTGACGTGGCAGCTGATCCTCCGTAAACGGTTAATTTATTAGGCACCAAAATGTTTTCGATGGTACGCAATATGGAGTTGAGATATCGTCCCACAGTAATCGGTGCAGCGATCGCTAAAATGCGGAATGCAATACCGCGCTTTTGCTGCAAAACCGCGGTTGCAGCGGGTTGCAAATCGCGGATATGACGTTTATCGGCAATATATCCACCTGTCATAAAAAGGCAAGATATAATTTCCGCCAAGCTATCACCCAAAATCACCGCAAAGCAGGTATAGGTTACATCTTGTTCTGCCCACAAATGTAAGAACCCTACAATAAGTAAGATCCGAGATAACTGTTCGGTTATTTGAGCAGCTGACGGAAAAACAGTTTTTCTGCGCGCTATAAAATATCCGCGCAAGCAAGAAGTAGCACCCATAAACGGTAAGCTGATCCCAAGCATCTTGAGCGAAGGAATGGCACGTATATCTTTGAGAAAAAGCACACTGATAGGGGAGGCGGCAAAATAGACAATTACAGCCGAGACAACACCCATCATTACACTCAGCGTGACAGCGCGCCGTAGTATGCGGCGCACCGAGCGGGCGGTACCACACACCAATTCATCTGTGATAAGACGCGCTACCGCAGTGCAAATACCGGAGGAAGCGAAGGTGGAAGCCAACACATAGATAGAGAAGATGAGTTGATATAACCCCATACCTTCCGCACCGATCTGTCCAGAAAGATATATGCGAAAAAAGATGCCAATCGCACGTAAAATCAATGCTGTCACAGTCATTGTTGCGGCGTTTTTTACAAATTGCTGTTGCTGCATATCCTCACTTCCGCTTTAAATACTCTGTAGAGAAAAATTCCGCACAAGATCATTATACAGATCGGTAATACTGTTCCATGTTTGTAAATTGACGATGCCGGTTGCAGGCAATCCCAAGGTCGTTTGCAGCGCTCTTACCGCCGCATCCGTTGCGCCGGAATAGGTGTTTTCAGCGGGCGGCAAGGGAATGTTTTTAAAAACTGATGCGATTGCACGCAGCATAATATTGAGAAAAAACACACTATCGCCTGTATCGCCCGGACGCATCGCCGTACCATCTGTTGGTAAAAAACCGTTTATATAGCTTACGGAAACTTTTTTTGCCAATAGGGAATTATATTCCGCCACCAGTTTGTAATATGTTTCGCGGTTGACAATACCTGTCACCGGCAACCCATATTTACGTTGAAACTGCTCAACAGCCGCGGTGGTCATAGGCCCGTAGATACCGTCTACCGGCACATTTGAAGCACCGTTTGAATCCAGTTCCAGTGCGCGCAGTTTTTCTTGAATTTCCGCGATATAAAGTTGATCTTCTCTTGTGATATCATTATCCGGAAAAGACTTGAAAATCATGTTGTCGCCTCCTGATGATCGATGCCGCTGTGCTGATCGGCACGCTTGTTATTACCGTTTCTAAGATCGGCATAACTTTCTGCGATGCTATTCCACACCGCAGGTCCCACAACACCGGTAACCTGAAGACCAAATAACTGTTGGTATGCTTCCACTGCCGTCTGCGTTTGGTTGCCGAAGACACCCGTGATGGGGACATCCGGAATTTCCGGGTAGGTCTCTGATAAATAGCTGAGATACTCCTGCAAGGTTTCTACCGCGGCGCCTTGTGTTCCTTGTCGCAAAACGACACCAGGATACAAAGCGACACCGCCCTCTAAACTGTTGGTGCTGGCTAAAATACCGCGATAAGCGCGATATAGATCCTGCCAGGTGTTGATACCCACAATACCATCCTGCGTAAGCCCAAAGGTCTGCTGAAATGCAAGTACCGCATTTCTGGTGGCTTCATCGTATACACCGGTAATTTCAATTTGCGGAACAGTATCGTAAAATTCTCCTACTACCGCCAGGAAATATTGCAGATTGCGCACATTCTGACCGGTATCGCCAATTGCCAGTGCACCGGGGAATTCCTTTGAAATTTCTTCAGCTGCAATACCTTCGGAATCCAATTCCGACAACCGCTTAACACCATTAAATAAATATGTGATACGATACCATGTTGCAGGACCGATAATGCCGTCGGGGGTGAGATTGAAGATACGTTGAAACGCTTTGACAGCCGCTTCGGTTTCCTGTCCGAAAATACCGTCAACAGGATTGATTTTAGGAATAGCAGGATAGTTTCTGGAAATGCGGTTGAGCTGCACCTGCTTATACCGCACCTCATTACCCGCTTCTCCCAAGCGCAACGGCTGCCCGGGATAGGATTGCCCCGCGCCACGTACCGGCGCATCGGTTACCAAGTTGATATCATTTCCGTAGTAATTTCGCAGAATTTCCAACGGCGTATAGCCGCTTTCCGCAAGCGGAACTGTGCCCCACTGGGAAAGACCGTTGCACGTAACGGTGGTACCGTTACAGTATTGCGTAAAATACGGCTCGATCGCGTCACCGCGTACAACATAACTATTGAAAATTTCATCTACGATCTGACTGATATTTTCAAAGATATTACGACCTTGTACAAATGCTTGATCAAAAGCTGTGGAATTTGTGATATCAAAATCATAACCTTGGCTGCGATACCATTCTGTATAAAATCTGTTCAGTGCGAAGGAAATTTGCGCGTAAATATTAGCACGCAAAGCGTTTTCGGGCCAAGTGGGATAAATCTCGCTGGAAGCCACATTTTTGATGTATTCGGGAAAGGAAATTGTAACATTTTCAGCGTTTGCATTCGGCGACCCCAAATGTACTGTGATGGTTTCAGGAATATACGGTTCTCCGTTCATGTTTTCACCTCATTGCAAATTTTCCGGTGCACCTTCGGTGACGGTGCGTTCGCGGTTCGGGTCATCACCTTCCGTTACCGGTATCAAATCCACCGGTTGTACGGCGGTGATGCCGCCATATAAAGGCACGTTGCGTAGCCGTACAGGGTAAAACCCATTCGCACGCACATAAATCGTATAATATGTATACGGACTATCGTTACCCGGCATCTGTGAATATACGCTGCTGACCGCAGGTAAAGTGAACAGCGGTGTATAGCCGCTGATATCGGTACGTGCGGCTTGTTCCAACAATTCCTCCTCGTTTATAACGCGAGTGATGACCACCTGCGCATTGGGGATGGGAAGCGCGCCTCTGCCGGTTGTAACAAAAACACGTAAATATCCTAACGACATTTCCATCGGCGGAGGAGCGCTTGGCGGTAGCAGTTCTTGTTCTTCAGGCGATAAAGGAAAAGCAGGCGTACCTTGCGAAGGCTGCGCAGGAGCCGCTTGCGGCTGTGCATTGGTTTGTCCTTCCATCTCTTCGCGCACAGCATTATCTTCTGCTGTTTGCGGAGAAACTATGTTTCTATCCGTCACTTGCTCATTCCGCAAATTTTGAAGGTCTCTTTGGATGTTCGGTTCGGGATATTGTTGATCTAACGTGCTTTGTGATGGGGAAGTGGGCGCGGGTGAAATAGAAGATATTACCGCCTCTTGTCTTTCTTTTAGCTGCATCAGCTCACGGTTATATCTTTTGATCAACTCTTCCACCGGAATAGATTTGTCAAAATTTTCCATGCCTATGGCTCCTTCCGTTTCGGTTACTTCAATATACGAGAAAGAAAAACGGTTTATGCACCTGGCAGGCATGAAAACAGGAGAAAAAAAGAGCATTTTTGAGAAAAAACGGCAATTTCTGCTAAATGAACAAAGAAAACAATCATTTTTTCTGAAATATTAGAAAAAATCTTGACATTTTTGCGTTTTTTTTCTATATTGTAATAAGTTGTTTGTAGAGGGGAGATATACTTCCCACAAGCATGCATCTATGCAAAAGAACCGATCAGTGACAACCAAGCAATGCCGCAATCTTTTAGAGATTGTGAAAAACCCTTTGCGGAGGGCATTGTCCATGTTGTTGCGGTTTCATGCGAACTGACCGTAATGTGGCTTTTGCCATACCAAGGTCGCAAGAAACTTTTTACCGCAAAGGGGGATGCATCTCTATGGATGAAAAAAGCATTGTAAGACTTGAAAACATTTCTGTGTCTTTTGACGACCAACCGGTGCTGCAGGATCTGAATTTACGGATCTCTGACGGTGAATTTGTTACGTTGCTGGGACCTTCCGGCTGTGGCAAAACTACTACACTGCGCATTATCGGCGGCTTCGTCAAGCCGGACAGCGGAAGTGTTTTTTTTGGTGAAAAATCCATCACCGATCTACCGCCGCATAAACGGCAGGTCAACACAATTTTTCAGCGGTATGCGCTGTTCCCGCATCTGAATGTTTTTGAAAATGTTGCTTTTGGCATGCGGGTGCAAAAGAAAAGCAATCACGAAATTCGTGAAACCGTGGAAAAAATGCTGAAATTGGTCAATTTAAGCGGTTTTGAAAAGCGTAATGTGCATACGCTGTCCGGCGGACAGCAGCAGCGTGTAGCTATTGCGCGCGCACTCGCCAACAATCCTAAAGTATTGCTGTTGGATGAACCGCTTGCCGCCTTAGATCTCAAACTCCGCAAGGATATGCAGGCAGAACTAAAAAATATTCAAAAGAGCCTTGGCATCACCTTTATTTACGTCACTCACGATCAAGAGGAAGCACTTTCCATGTCTGATACCGTGGTGGTTATGGATAACGGCAAAGTCCAGCAGATAGGTTCGCCGCAGGATATCTATAATGAGCCGGAAAACGCGTTTGTAGCAGACTTTATCGGAGAGAGTAATATTCTTGACGGTGTGATGTTGGAAGACTATCTGGTGGAGTTTTTCGGCAGAAAATTCAAGTGTCTTGATGCCGGTTTTGAGAAAAACGAACCCGTTGACGTTGTTATCCGTCCGGAGGATATTGATATTGTGGACCCGGAAAAAGGCGACCTTGTCGGCGTAGTTACCAGCGTTACTTTCAAGGGCGTACACTATGAGACGATCGTGGATTTCAAGGGCTTTAAGTGGATGATCCAAACCACTGATTTCTACGATGTAGATCGCACTATTGGTATCCGTCTCAACCCGGAAGATATTCATATCATGAAGAAATCCGCATATTCCGGCATGTTCGGTGATTACAGTTCTTATTCCGAGGAATTCGATGAGCTTGGAGATCCCGACTTCGACCTCTTAGAAGAGCAGGAGGTGCCGGAAAAGATATGAAAGCAAAATCCGCCGCTACGCCTTTTGGTATCTGGATGCTAATTTTCACCATTGTACCGATGGCTATCGTTGTATATTTTGCCTTCACAGACGCCGCCGGTCATTTTACCCTTGCCAACATCCGCGATATCCACATGTTTATTGTGCCATTTTGGGAGTCTATTAAGCTCGGTGCTATCGCCACGCTTATCTGTTTACTTTTAGCATATCCCATCGCGTTTATTATTGCTCGCTCGACAGAACGTGTACAACAGACGATGGTTATGATCGTTATGATCCCCATGTGGATGAATTTTCTTCTGCGTACCTATGCTTGGATGTCAATCTTGGAGGAAAACGGTTTTTTAAACCAGTTTTTAGGGTTATTCGGCTTGCAAGTGAACGTTATCAACACCTCTTTTGCAGTCATTTTGGGTATGGTGTATAACTTTCTTCCCTTTATGATCCTGCCGCTCTATTCTGTGATGGCAAAGATGGATACACGCGTACTGGAAGCCGCGCAAGACCTCGGTTGCAGCCAGTTACAGGTTATCCGTCGCGTTGTTTTTCCGTTATCCGTTCCCGGTATCGTTTCCGGTATTACTATGGTGTTCGTACCCGCCGTCAGTACGTTTGTTATTTCCAAGCTGCTTGGCGGCAGTAAGAATTACATGATTGGCGACGTTATTGAATCAATGTTTGTAGGCAGCGCTTCCGATTACAATCTTGGTGCAGCTCTGTCTTTGGTTTTGATGGTATTAATGCTGCTTTGCATGGCTGTCATGCATTTTGCCGATAACGGTGAGGATGAGATAGGGGGGATGCTGTCATGAAGACATTATCTCGTATTTATACCGCACTCATTTTCTTGTTTTTGTATTCTCCCATCGCAGTTTTGATCATCTTTTCCTTCAACGACTCCAAAAACCGTGTAAAGTGGAACGGCTTTACCCTTAAATGGTATGCGGACCTATTTGAAAATGAACTAATTTTAGAGTCGTTGCGTATTACGCTTGAAATTGCTGTTTTAGCGGCGATAATTGCTACCGTAATCGGTACGCTTGCCGCGCTCGGTATACACAGCATGAACGGAAAGTTGCGCAATGTTTTTATGGCTGTAAACAACATTCCCATGGTCAATCCAGAAATCGTAACCGGTGTTTCCATGATGCTCATGTTTGTGTTCATTTTCCAGATGACAGGTCTTTTACAGCCCGGTTTCCTCACATTACTGTTATCACATATCACTTTTTGCATACCGTATGTGATATTGCAGATCATGCCAAAACTGCGACAAATGAACAAGCATTTATATGAGGCAGCTGTGGATCTTGGTTGTTCGCCGGCAAGCGCCTTTTTCAAAGTGGTTATCCCGGAAATTATGCCCGGTATCATTACCGGCGCTTTGATGGCATTTACAATGTCACTGGATGATTTTGTAATCAGTTATTTTAATGCGGGTTCTACCGCACAAACTTTATCTGTAACCATTTATTCTATGACTAAAAAACCCATGACACCCGAGATCAATGCACTTTCCACATTGATGTTCGGTACGGTTATGCTGTTGCTCATTATCGTCAACTTGCGTCAGATCCGCGAGACCGATAAAGGGCATAAGAAAAATGCTTAATACTTGCATTTAGAAAGGAAGAATGCCGGTGAAACGTTTTTTATCCGTGTTTATCTGTGTGTTGTTGCTGGTTATAGCTACCGGTTGCAGCAATCAACAAACAGATGAGGATACGGTTACTCTAAATGTGTACAACTGGGGCGAATACATCGATGATGAAATTCTAGATGTCAACAACCTTTTTGAGCAGGAGACCGGTATTCGCGTCAACTATAAAACATTTGACTCCAATGAGTCTATGTACACATTGATCTCTTCCGGTGCTGCTGATTATGACGTGGTTTTCCCTTCCGATTATATGGTCGGAAAAATGATAAACGAAGGCTTGCTTGCAAAGCTCAACTATGATAACATTCCCAACTATCAATATATTGATGACGCGTACAAAAACTTGCAATACGATCCCGATAACGAGTATTCGGTTCCGTACACATGGGGAACGGTCGGTATTTTTTACAACAAAAAATACGTAGACGAAGCAGACTTGAAAGACGGTTGGGATCTGCTCTGGAACCCAAAATACACTAACCGCATTTTTATGTTTGATAATCCCAGAGATTCTTTTGCAATCGCTTTGAAAAAATGCGGATATTCAATGAATACGGAAAATCCGGATGAAATCAAAGAAGCGTATGATCAGTTGGTTGCGCAAAAGTCGGTTGTACAGGGCTATTACATGGATCAGATTTTCCAGAAAATGATCAATGAAGAAGGCTGGATAGCACCGTACTACTCCGGCGATGGCGCTATCATGATCTATGGTGATGACGGCAATAAAGATATTGGATTTTTTGTCCCGGATGAGGGTACCAATTTGTTTGTAGACGCCATGTGCATCACAGCGGACTCACCGCACAAAAAAGAAGCAGAGATGTATATCAACTTCATGTGCCGCACCGATGTCGCAAAAGCCAACACCGAATATATCGGCTATTCCACGCCGCATATAGAAGCATTAGAGCAATTAGATCCTGAGATTTCCGAGGATCCGATGTTTTATCCGGAAAAATCCGTTATTGAGAAAACAGAAGTTTTTGTAACACTCGGTGACGAAGCGAACACTCTGCAAAAAAGACTTTGGCTGAAACTAAAAACTGTTACAGACACTTCCGAACAGCAAATACCTTATGAGATGTTTGTGATTTTAGCTGCGCTTATTGTATTACTGTTCATATATGTGTATCGGTCTTACAAAAAGAGAAAAGCGTATTAAAAAAAAGAAGCCCCAAAGGGCTTCTTTTTTTGTACATAATCAAAGTTTTTTAGATAATTCTTTGAGATAGGCACGAAAATCATCACCGATCTCCGGATGTGTGAGCGCTACTTCGCATGCCGCTTGCATAATACCAAGCTTGTTACCCATGTCGTAGCGGGTTCCGATATAATCCACACCGATCATGCCATCTGTTTTCGCAAGCTGCAACATAGCATCCGTAAGCTGGATCTCGCCTCCTGCGCCGGGAGGCGTTTTATCCAGAATATCAAAAATCTCCGGCGGCAGTATACATCTGCCCAGAATGGAATACAACGACATGATTTGTTCAGGCTTCGGCTTTTCGATCATATCGCTGACCTCGAATATGCGGTCGGAAAGGGGAGAGACGGCCAAAGAGCAATATTTGACAATCTGTTCCTGCGTGACCTCTTTGATACCGACAACACCTTTACCGTACTGCTCATATACGCGACATAATTGTCCGCAAGCGGGATCATCACTCAATATGACATCATCACCGTATAAAACGGCAAAAGGTTCATCGCCTACAAAGGTTCGCGCACAGGATACAGCGTGTCCAAGACCTTTTGTTTCTTTTTGACGGATGAAGGTGATATTTGCAAGATGCGTAATAGCACGCACCTGTTCTAATACATCGGTTTTTCCGGTTGCTTCCAACCGTGCTTCCAGTTCAACGGCGTGATCAAAATGATCCGCAATAAGACCTTTCCCACGGTTTGTGATGATCAAAATCTCTTCAATACCGGCACTCACCGCTTCTTCAACGATATACTGAATTGCAGGTTTATCAACAATCGGCAACATTTCCTTGGGCATAACCTTCGTGATCGGCAACACACGCGTGCCAAGTCCCGCCGCAGGAATGACAGCCTTACGAATTTTTTTCATACAGTTCCCTCACTTAAAAGAATACTATATTAGAAAAGAAGGACGCCAAATACAAAACCACATACGCAACAATCGCCAAAACGGAAGAAACGCCGCCTGCTGCAACAATGGCAGCAGAATTGGCTTGCCCGCGTAGCTTTAATATCCGCTTTTTAGCTAAGGAGAAATACAGATAATTACCGAACACCCCAAAGAAAACACGCAGCAGCGCGCTTATAAATAAAAGCAGATATATAATCAACTGCCACTGACGAAAAACACTGTCGCCTGACAATTGTTCCAAACGCATTACCAGTTCTTCGCCACTCATAGTGGCAGAAAATCCGATATAACCATACAACACAAAGGAACTGATAACCGCGCGCAGCACCTCAAACAACAGCACAATGGTGCCAAAAAAGCGCTGTTTACGAAACCACAGCCAATATGGGGTCATCAAGAAAGCCGCCCAATTCCAGCCAAAACTGCTTCCTTTTTGACTCATTTTATAAAATCGCGGTACATAATACTGACTGTTTTGCCCCACAAAGAGTCGAAAGTCTTTCGCGGAAACACCATCTATATCCGTATAATCCGGCACATTGACTGTATCCGTATGAAACGGGCGGTATTCACCATACCCACCAAAGGAAGAGAAAGGTGCTTGTTCATGCGTTTTTTCGTCTTCAAAAGTGCTATTCCAATCCTCCGCCTGCAAAGCTTTACCGCAATGCGCACAAAATTCCGCAAAAACCGAATTATCGTGACCGCAATGCGGACAACGCTGCGTTACAGATCGTTCCGCTGCTTTTGCATGAGTAGTATATTGCTCACGGGTCCACTGCTGCGAAGTGCCGTGCGTTTGTTCAAAATGGCAATGTCCCTCTTGTTTCCAACAGCTTCTATGATGAGGTGCGCCGCAAGCAGGGCAGACAACTACATCATCGTTTTCGGAAAACGGTTGATCACATACCGGACAAGAAAATCCTTGATAAAAAAACACGGTACGCCTCCATTCTTACAGGATACACTTATTTTACCTTTTCTTTGATGTTTTAGCAACTGTTTTTTGCCAGTATTTATAATTTGTTTAAAAGTTTCGCTGTGGATCAGTTGATATTTCATAAAAAAAACAGTATAATATACATTTGATAAGGAGATGTTTATATGTCTGACGCATATATCTTAAAAGTTTTGGAGCAATTATGCAACGCTGCCGGCGTAGGCGGACAGCAACAGATCGTCAATACAGCACGCGAATTATTATCAGAATACACAAACGATATTTCTCTGGATGCAGTTGGGAGCCTAATTGCAACCCTTTCTTGTGATATCACGAATGCACCGACTATTTTATTGGAAGCACACATGGATGAGATCGGCTTTATCGTCACCGCAATTGACGAAAAAGGTTTTTTAAAGGTGCAACCGTGCGGAGGTGTAGATTGCCGTTGCCTCGCTGCGACACCGGTAACCGTATGGACAAACACGGATACACCGCTAAACGGTGTGTTTTGCTCCACACCTCCGCATCTTCAAAGCGAAAAAAAGGATACGGTGCTTACAAATGATGCATTATACATTGACATCGGCTTGCCGTATGACGAAGTAATAACACGTGTAAAACCAGGTACAAAGGTCTCTTTTTCCAACAATTTCGCCTGTATGCAAGAAGGCAGAGTTACCTCAAAAGCTTTGGATAATAGAGCAGGAATGGCAGCTGTTTTATATGCGTTACAGCTTTTAAAAAATATTTCTCTACCTTGCACAGTGAAAGTATTATTCGCATGCGGTGAAGAACTCGGTTGCCGCGGTGCCACACCGGGCGCTTTTTCCACGCAAGCCAATGTCGCTATTATAACTGATGTAAGCTTTGCATATACACCTGATGCCAAACGTGAGGAATGTGGTGAGATGGGGAAGGGTGTTATGCTTGGAATATCGCCCACGCTTTCGTACGAACTCACCAAAAAAATGCAAAGCATTATGGAAAAACACGATATTAATTTCCAAACAGAGGTAGTGGGCGGGAAAACAGGTACGGATGCAGATGCAATCGGCATTGTACGCGAAGGCATTCCAAGTGTTTTGCTGTCTATCCCGCTCAAATATATGCACACACCGGTAGAAACTGTTGATATCTGTGATATTGCTGCTGTCGGCAAAAGCATGGCCGCGTTTATCGAGGAAGGAGTATTGCAAAAATGAAACAACATTTAAAAGAGTTGTGCGAGCTCCCTGGCACTTCCGGCAGGGAAGAGGCGGTGCGCAACTATATCCTCTCTCAGCTAAATACTTTTCCCTCAAAAAAAGAAATTACCGTTGATCCACTCGGCAATATTATTTGTTCCGTGCAAGGCAAGCAACGTTCCTTAAAAAAGGTTATGTTCTCCGCACACATGGATGAAATAGGTTTGATCATAACCGATATTACGGATAACGGCTATCTACGTTTTGCAACGGTTGGCGGCATTGATGATGCCGTTCTATGCGGCAGACGTGTAAAAATAGGGGATATTGTTGGCGTTATAGGGTGTAAAGCTATTCACCTTTGCGACAAAGAAGAGGCTAAAAAGCAACCAAAGGCAACACAATTGTTGATAGATATCGGCGTGGAAACTGCCGAAAAAGCTAAAAAAGTGGTCAAACCCGGAGATACTGCGGTATTTGATACGCGGTTTTGTGAGATGCAGGATCTAATCATGGCAAAAGCGTTGGATGACCGTGCCGGTTGTGCATTATTGCTGGAATTAGCGAAAGAAACACCACCTTACGATATCACACTGGTATTCACCGTACAAGAGGAAGTGGGACTGCGTGGAGCGGGCCCCGCTGCGTTTACAGTGCAGCCGGATATCGCCGTTATCGTAGAAACTACCACAGCCGCTGACATAGCGGATGTTTCCGGTGATAAGAAAGTTTGCATGGTAGGAAAAGGTCCCGTTGTCTCTTTTATGGACAAGGCTACGCTATACGACTCGGAGTTGTATGCAAAAATTCGTGAAATCGCCGATACACACCACATTCCCAATCAGACTAAAACGCTGATTTCCGGCGGGAACGATGCCGGCGCAATTCAGCGTTCAGGCTTTGGCACGCGTGTTGCATCCGTTTCTTTGCCGTGTCGTTATATTCATTCTCCGTCTTGCGTGTTATCATTTAAGGATATGGAAAGCACACAAAAATTACTTCTGCGTTTGATTGAGGTGCTTCCCGTATGATTTTTTTATGGACTAAGGAAAACCTGCCGCGCATGTCTGTTAGTTGGCAGGGAACATATATCGCCTCCAGGTTTGCGGCATACGGTACAAACCAACAGTTTGCGCCTTTTTACGCAGATGAAAAAGGAAATATGCTATCAATTCTGGACGGTAAAGCCGTTTTAGCAGGAGAAACCATTGATATAGACGAGTGGGCAATTTTTCTCAGTATGCATCCGGAAATCGAGGTTGTCACATCTGAAAAACATTTTGCCCAGCAATTAGCAGAGCACTTCCAAAAGAAATGCACATATAAAACGGTGATGCGCCTAGAAAACGCACTACCGCCGGTAGAAATACCACTGGTTTCACCAACACCGCGACAAATGTATCCGTTGCTTTTGGAGGTGTTTGGCGATACCATGCCGGCATTTGACGGTTGGTATGTAGATGTTTCACATCGTATGCGGCATAATATTTGTAAAACAGCCGGTATTGAGCGGGAAGGTAAGTTGGTATCTACCGCTATGACAGTTGCTGAATCTGCTGATGCTGCGATTGTCGGCGCGGTAGCAACCGCAGCATCTCATCGCAAGATGGGGTTAGCAAGCCAGTGTTTGCGCGGTCTTGTTGCCGACATTCTCACCAAAAATAAACATAAAACCATCATGATTTCACCCAAGAATAGCGGAGCAGAAAGATTATACGCTTCTATGGGATTCGCAGTATGCGGTGAAATCGGAGAGATGCGCATAAGGGATGATAAAAATGGAAAATAAAGAGTTCTTTAAATTTGATGAAAAACTGTTGCGTTTGGCAGAAAAAACACAATTGGAAATACAGCAACAGTTTGCCGAAATTGATAAAATCACTGAATATAATCAACAAAAAGTATTGTCAGCGTTTATCCGTCACGATGTGAGTGAATCGCATTTTGCGGCAACCACCGGATACGGCTACGGTGATCGCGGACGCGACAAACTGGACGAAGTATTTGCGGATATTTTCGAAACAGAAGATGCACTGGTACGCCACAGCATTCTATCAGGCACACATGCTATCACGATTGCTTTGTTCGGTATTTTACAGCCGGGTGATTGCATGCTGGCTGCTACCGGTCGCCCGTATGATACTTTACATCAAGTGATTGGTATCAATGAAAAAAATCCCGGCTCACTTGCCGAAATGGGGGTTGGCTACAAAGAAGTACCGCTCAATGATCAGGAAAAACCGGATCTGCCGGCAATCAAAGCCGCTTTGGCAGAAGAACCTGCCGTCAAGTTAGTACATATCCAACGTTCCAGAGGATACGCAACTCGTCCGTCTTTACATGTGTCCGAGATCGAAGAGATCGTGCGCACAGTACGCAGCGTGCGTTCGGACGTCGTTATTTTTGTTGACGATTGTTACGGCGAGTTTGTAGAAAGACATGAGCCTACCGCCGTCGGAGTAGATCTCATGGCAGGCTCTCTCATTAAAAACGCTGGCGGCGGTATTGCGGAAAACGGCGGTTATATCTGCGGTAAGAAAGAACTTATCGAACGCTGCTCATACCGCATGACAACACCCGGACTTGGCAGGGAAGTAGGCGCTTCCTTAGGGCACAACCGTACGCTGTACATGGGTTTATTCCAAGCACCTCATGTTACCGGCGAAGCATTAAAAACTGCTGTTTTCGCATCTGCTTTAATACAAAACATGGGATTTGATGTTTCTCCGAAACCTACGGAACCCAGAGCGGATATTATCCAAACGCTTCTTTTGGAGAAACCCGAAGCACTCATCGCATTTTGCCAAGGACTGCAGAGTGGATCTCCGGTGGATGCATTTGTGATACCCGAACCTTGGGATATGCCGGGCTATGATAATGAAGTCATTATGGCGGCAGGTGCATTCACAATGGGTGCGTCTATTGAATTATCCGCTGATGCGCCTCTCAGAGAACCGTATGCAGTTTTCATGCAAGGGGGACTGCAATATCATTCTGGTAAAATTGGTGTATTATCAGCTGCACAACGACTAATTGATAAAGGTATCGTAACATTATAAAATAAAAATCCTTTTTTCGTTTCTGCAAAACACAAAAGCGAGAAAAGGATTTTTTTGTTATTTTCTTAAAACAGCTATTGACAAGGGGGTACCCTTTTTGATATACTTAACTAAACAAAATGAATATTTTGTTTAGTTAAGGGGAGGGGTAAATCAAATTTTAGGGGAAACAAGGCTTTTTGCGGCTTTTTATCAGTAGTTTGTGATATTTGCCTGCTTTTAAAGGTTTCACACTAAAAACGGCAACTTTTTTAATTCCTTTCGTTTAATCTTTCATCATTCCGGAAATTTAAAAACGCTGTAAACCAGAGTTCGTTTTTTATGTTGGAATACTCTTTTGTTCCAAAAGTTTTTTACATTGCGTCAGCTGCATTTAAAAAAAATGATACACTGTTTGTTCTTAGAATTTAAAATCGCTATACACAAGAGTTGATTTTAATTATTTGCTTGGAAGTCAGAAACTTAGATTATAACTTCAAGTAATTTACTCGGTTTGAAATTTTTTCATATTTCTTATTGATCCATCCCTTCTCAAGCAATTACAGTATATGTATTGGTTGCCTCTCTTTTTTCAACGTTCTCTTACCGGCGATCGGCTTTTAGTATTACCGCATACATACCCGCTATTTTCCTCTCATCAATTTTCGAAAGGTATTCCCTATCTTTTTTGTGAAACTGTTTCACAACGTCAGGAGGATGTTTCATATGAACAAAGAATATTTTACACAAGCACCTGAAATCCTGAAAGGGTTTCTTGGGTACATGGAGACTATTAAAGGACGTTCCGCCAATACTGTTAATGAATACTTTATTGATCTGCGCACCTTTTTCAGATTTTTAAAGCAACAACGCGGTCTGGTTGCACACACTGTACCGGAAGCGGAAATCTCCATTGCGGATGTGGATATTGAATTATTGAAAACAGTTACCTTAAATGATATTTATGAGTTCATGAATTATACACGTTCAGAACGCAGCAATTCTAATACAACCCGCGCGCGCAAGTCCTCTTCCCTACGCCGCTTTTTTGATTACCTCACAGAAAATGTACATTTACTGGAAAGCAATCCCACACGGAATTTAAGCACCCCAAAAGTACCGAAATCCCTACCGAAGTATCTATCCCTGGAGCAGTCATTGGAATTATTGAAAGCTGCCAACGGTGAGCACGCACAACGAGATTATTGCATGATTGCCTTATTACTTAACTGCGGCTTACGTCGTGCAGAACTGGCAGGCATAAATTTAAGAGATGTTCATGATGATCACACTCTGCGTATCCGTGGAAAAGGCAGCAAAGAACGCATCATTTACCTAAACGAAGCATGTCAAAATGCTATTAAAGAATATTTAAAAGTGCGTCCGATGGACGGAGTTGTTGACCGTGATGCGTTATTTTTGAGTCGCAACAAAAGGCGTATCTCTTTACAAGGCGTACATTATGTAATTAAAGGATACTTAAAACAAATTGGATTGGAGGATCTCTCCACACACAAGCTGCGCCATACTGCCGCAACGCTGATGTACCAACAAGGCGGTGTTGATATCCGCGTGCTCAAAGATATTCTGGGACACGAAAATCTGGGTACTACTGAAATCTATACCCATGTATCCAACCAGCAAATACGCGCCGCATCAGAGTCCAATCCTTTATCAAATGTAAAATTTAAAAAGTCAAAAAAAGAAACCGAGGAATAATTTTATTCCTCGGTTTTTAATTGATGCAATCCTTCTGCTATTTCTTTAAAGACCGGCGCGGTTTTTGCACTTGTATTATCTGCATTTTCCGCCAGTACCACAATGACATACTGCGGATCGTTCGCCGGGTAAAAACCCGCAAACCAACTTTGCACAACATCATGCAATTCGCCTTCTGCAGGTATCCACCCGGTTTCGGCGGTACCCGTTTTTGCACCCGCTGTACCGTATATAGGCGCACCGGCATATCCCGTGCCGTCCTCCGTCAAGACTTTTTCCATCATTTTTCGCAGTGTTTTAGCTGTTTTTGGCGAGAAAATCTGCTGCTCGGCTCCAACAACGCTTTCTTCTGTAAGGGTTTCATTTGCATCTACATAGCCTTTGATAATGCGCGGTGCGACTATTTTACCATCATTAACCACCGTTGAAATAAGTTGTGCGATATGCAACGGTGTAGCCGTAAGTTCTCCTTGACCAAAAGAAAGATTAGCAAGTACCGCAGGCGACTGCAAAGCACTCTGTAATGGTAGCGTGGCGGGTTTGGTTTGTATACCCTCAAGCAATGTGATAGCTCTGTTAAAATGCAAGTGATCTGCCAGTTGCCATAGCGCCTCACCGCCTACCTCTCGTATCAGTTCTATAAAATAACAGTTACAGGATTTGGCAAAAGCGGTATCCATTAGAAGAGCACCATGCCCCAAGCGGTGATGACAACGGAAAACCGTATCAATCATGTCGATACTGCCGTTACAGGTATACGTTTGTAAGGTTGTATACCCATTTTCCAAAGCCGCGGCTGCAGAGACAATTTTAAAGATTGAACCGCAGTTATAACTGCAAAATACACGATTTAGCAGTGGTGAATCAGCATCTTGTAAAACATCTACAACCTTATCCGGGTGAAAGGTCGGTAAACTGACCATTGCCAGGATATCTCCGGTTTTCGGTTGCATCACTACAACAGCGCCTTTTTGGATATATTTCGCAGCAATATCCTCTGCCATCTCCTGGATTTTTGCATCCAAGGTCAGGTACACACCACCTTTTGACGCGTCTGTTGTATCCAATATGGTAGGTGAAATTCCATTAAGCGGTTTTCCATGCGCATCCACAGCATACGTCACAGACGCCACACCGTTATAGGAAGATAATACGCTATTTAAAGCTGCTTCTAAACCCGTAAGGCCTTCCGTCTGATCCGCATCCATATATCCTAAGAGATGCGGTGCGAGCACGCGATCGCCGTAACGCTGCGGCACCTGAAACAGTGTTATTCCTTCTGCTGCCGCAAGCTTTTGTAATGATATAACCGCAGGGCGACCGTTTTGTAATGTCTCGCTCATAATTTTAAAATTTTCTTCTTCCATAACCGCCGATAATTCTGTCAAAACCTGTGCATTGGAAATAACAGATGCGCGGTATTGTGTAGCTGCATTTGTAAGCGGTGTACCGTTACGATCATAGATCGTTCCGCGTGTATTTGCAGCGGTAACGGTAACGCTTGCCTGTTTATCAGCTGCCGATGCGAGGTATTGATTGGAAAGTGTGTAAATACGGAATGCAAGTGCACAAAACACAGTGAAAACACATCCGTAAAACGCCCATACTCTTTTCTTCATAAAAAATCCTCACCTTCATACCGGAAGTTTGCCCATGAAAGTGAGGATTTAAACGTTATTCTTGTTTTACTCGCAGCAAACTCCCTATCGCCAAAGGACGATCAAAAGGAATTTGCAACTTCATAGCCGCATGCGGGGCTACCGAAATGGAATTGCCTTCCCCATCATACATAACATTGACAGGCGATAAAAACGGTTTTTTACCAGGTTCCAGTATATCCAATGTATCCCCTACATAAAAGCGATTACGCTGTTCAACAAGCAGGTTGCCGTCTTTATACCCTTCCACAACACCGACCACGACATAATCGCGGATATAACCACCGACCGCAGTATCTTGATGCGGCATGCCAAAATAAAAACCGGTACCATAAGGGCGATGGCTGACCTTGAGCAGTTCCTCTTTGATCCACTCTTCAGGTACATAGTCCTTCGAATAACCGGAAGCAATATACCCATCTACTGCAGCACGATAAGCCGCCGTGGTAATTGCTGTATAATAAGCAGCCTTTGCGCGCCCTTCTATCTTGAATGAGGATATACCGGCATGTGATAAAGCGGCAACATAATCGATCATGTTCATGTCATGCGCATTGAAAAGATAGGTGCCGTCCTCATCTTCTAAAACAGTCATCGGCTTATCGGGTCGGTTTGGTTCCACGATGTTATATTGCCAGCGGCAAGGCTGAGTACATTCACCGTGATTAGCATCTCTACCGGTCATGTAATTGGATATCACACATCTGCCGGATACAGACATACACATAGCGCCGTGCACAAAAGCTTCCAATTCAAGCTCATCCGGTGTTTTTTCTCTGATGACAGCGATTTCAGACAAACTGAGTTCGCGTGCGAGCACCACACGCTTAGCACCCATTTCATACAAGGCACGAGCAGTTTGATAGTTCACAACTCCGAGCTGCGTGGAAATATGCAGTGGAATGTCAGGCGCGTATTGTTTAGCAAGTGAAATAACACCTAAATCTGCCACTATCAAAGCATCCGGATGTAACGTGTTTAGAAATTGCAGATATGCAGGAAGTGCATCAATATCTGCATTACGCGGCAAAATATTACAAGTAACATATACACGGCGACCTGCAGCATGTACGATCTCGACGGCCTGCTGCATAGCTTTTTCATCAAAATTCAAAGGTGCGGCACGCATGCCAAACTGTTTACCTGCGAGATACACGGCATCAGCACCGTATAATAAAGCTGCTTGCAAACGCTCCATGTCACCTGCCGGCGATAAAACCTCCGGTCGCAAAATCTGCATGTAAAATCTCCTTGATCAGCCGTACATGCCGATGCCGTATTTGCGGCAGATCGCTTCATGTGCAGCAAAAGTTTTGGAATAATACGTATTGCCTTTTTTATCATTTGCAAAATAATAACATTCTGCAATATAGCTGTCCTCGGACGGATATACAGCGGCTTGTAAAGCAGCAAGTCCCGGATTGCAAATAGCGCCCGCTGTCAAACCGGAGCGGCTATACGTGTCATACGCTTCGTTGATAATCTCAGCACCTTGGATATTGGGCATAAGATCCTTGACATATAAAGCGGTAGAATCGCATTCCAAGCGCGTATAATCGCTATCAAGACGATTGTATAACACCTTCGTAACCTTGGGCATATCCGCATCGGTTGCAGATTCCTTTTGTGCAATAGATGCCATGATCACCACTTCATCTAAAGTGAGCCCCCTGGCTTGCATGGCAGATCGCATTGCCGTTGTAAACTTCTCATCAAAATTGGCTAAAAGCTTTTCTACAACACTTTTCCCGCTGCTTTCAGTATAAAATTCATACGTATCCGGGAATAAATAACCTTCCAAACGGTAAATACGTCCTTCATGTACACCGCCATCACTCGACTGCGGGATACTGTCAAAAAAGTCAAAGTCAAACACTTCATTATTTAGCGCGTTGTAAAAATCCGCCGTGGTACAAACATTGTTTTCTTCAAGACGTTTTGCGATCTGATCAACAGTAAAGCCTTCAGGAATAGTAACTCTGACCGTCTCACGGGGATTGCCTTCAATCATAACAGCTGCCAGATTGGCATATCCCATATCTGCAGACAAGCTGTATGTACCCGCTTGATAAGTCCCGGCGCGCTTGGTTAAATATGTGTATGCAAGAAAAATCAGCGGATGATCTATCAGGTCATTTTGTTCTAAAACATCTGCAATTTCCTCGTTGGAGGTGCCGGCTGAGATAACCACATCCACCTTAGCTTCGGATTTATTCAGACCGCTGAAATCCATAGCAGTGATTATGATAAGATATGAAAGTCCCGCACAAACAGCAAGTATCAAAATAAAGGAAATCAAGCTGCGCAGACATCCGCTGCTCTTTCTTTCTTTCTCCAATTTTGCGTGTCGCGCCTTGGTGTTAGATATTTCCTCTGTATCCTGATCTTCTTCATTTTCAATTTCAGGTATTGTTTCTTCTTCGATAGGTTCAAGGCCTGCCTTCTCCCACTTTTCGGCCTCTGCCTTCTTTAATAATTCTTGAAAATTACCTGCCATGCATATCACCTCTTTGCGGGGTTGTAACGGAAATTCTGCGAAGGAACCGATCGGTAACCAACAACTCCACCGCTCTGTCATATCTGCCATGCGGTAAAGTGGGGCGAATACACTCGCTATAACAAATACCGATCATATTACCTTCAAAGCGGGACAAAAAGCGGTCATAATACCCTTTTCCGTACCCTAAACGAAATCCGCTCCAGTCATACGAAAACGCCGGTACAAGGCAAATTCCGCGCGAAAAATCCGTGAATAACTTTTGCGGATCAGGCTTGGGTTCCAGAACACCAAAAGCGCCCGGTTCCAGATCATCCAAGCTGTCGATGAAATAAAATTCCATCGCACGGGTTCCGGGGACACAACGAGGTACGGCAACCTTTTTCCCATCTTTCAGAGCACGGGTGATGATATGCCGTGTATCCACCTCAATATCCGTAGACACATATGTCAGCAGTACGGAATTTTGACGGTATTGCCACAGACGAAATATTCTGTCTGCGATTTTTCGATCTTTTTCCGCCTTGATGTCCGGCGGTAAATCGCGACGCATCTGCTTATATTTATCGCGCAGCTGCGCTTTGATCGGTCTGATATCTCTTACTTGCATTGCATTGCTTCTTTCACTGTATTTGCGGTTTTATCGGATACTAACGCTCTTACGATTTCTAAGCCGAAATCTATTGCCACACCGGCACCCTTGCCGGTAATAATATTCCCATCACGAACAACGGCACTGTCGGAAACGATCGCATCTGTCAGTTCTTTTTCGAAACCGGGATACGCGATTGCTTGTTTCCCTTTCAGCAAACCTTTATGCCCTAAGATAGAAGGTGCTGCGCAAATTGCTGCTATCACAAGGTTGTTTTTTACAGCATGTTCCAAGGCTTCCTGCACGATTTTCGAGGCCTCCAAATTCAAAGTACCTGGCATGCCACCGGGTAAAACAACCGCCGACATTTCGGCAAACTGAACATCATTCTCCTCGACATCCGCAGCAACTGTAATATGATGCGCACCGGTAATCTGTTTGCCGCCGATACCGACGGTAGTGACGGACAGCTCCGCACGACGCAGCACATCAATGGTAGCCAGTGCTTCGATCTCCTCAAAGCCGTTTGCTAAAAAAACATATATCATTGACGATGTTCCCCTTTCAGATATCAAACATGGTACCGAAAAACTGCAGTTGTCCATCTCTTTGCAACAAAACCTTTGCATCATCGGATAGCGTGAGCAGCATACCGTTAGCAGCATTTGTGCCCGGTACGGTTGCAACAATTTTTTTAGATGCATACTCCGTTTGTAAAGCACACACCAAATCAGCCGTCGTCTTTTCATCGCAAAGTATTTCCGGCAAAAAAACCGTAGTATCGTTTTCAAAAAACAGCGCTGCACCGCCCTCAAACTTTAAAACAGAAAAATGCTGCAAAAGCGTCTGTAAAAGTGGTGCGGGAAAATCCGCGTATGCAACCGTAGAACTGCTTAAATATCTTTTTCGGACAGCACAATACAGTTCAGCGCAAAAAGGCGAAATCGAAAAGGACAGTGGTGTGCATTCAACGGACTCTTGTTGGGGTATTATAGTATCGTGATATAAAAAATCACAATAACCCAGTTTTTCATAAAAAGAATGCAGCGCAGCATCAGCAGGGTGCAGATAGAAAACGTCAGCTTTCACCAATTCACAAGCGCCATTTAAAACTTGTGCCGCATATCCTCTCCCACGGTAAGCGGGCAATGTTCCCACACCGTACACATACTGCGCTCGCCATTTTCTCCCTTCAATAGAAAGTTCGGCAGGTAAAAAATACGCAGCGGATACCAGCTTGCCCTCCACAAAAGCGGCAACGCACTGTACATGCAGTGCGGCTTTTTTCAAAAACAACGGTGCAAATGCAGCATCGTCCGGAAAACACTGCTGCCAAACTTCCAACAAGCCGTCGTATTCTTCTGTTAAGTCAACTAACTTTACAGATGTATTCATGTAATTATCCCACAGTTTCGCTATAAATCTTTATGAGTTCGCGGGTGATGACCTCAGGCGGCAAGGGTGCATCCCCTTCTCCACAGGAAATTACCTTCCAGCCGCATTTTTTTGCTGCATACAATGCGCTTTCGCGACACTGTTGCAGATATTTAAGATCACGTTCATGGATATCTTTCTTACTTTCATCACCGTGATATCTGCCGGACATTAAACGCTGTGCGATATGCAAAGGCATGTCCAAAAAAATCACCTGATCGGGTTTTGGTAATCCGAGCAGCGTATATTCATAGTATTCCAGCCACTCAAGATAGCTATCCCATTCATTTTTCGGCAATTTTGCCATCTGATGGATAGCGTTGGAAGTGGCATAACGCGCCGCTATGATAGGTGTCCCCTTTTCATAGTCCTGCTGCCAAAACTTTTTGTAGCTGGCGTATCGATCCACTGCATAGAAAGAAGAGGCAGCGTATGCATTAACGCTATCCGCTTCATTACCGAATTCACCTGCGAGGTACATTTTTACCAGTGCAGAAGATGGCTCGTCATAGTCGGGAAAGGAAATCTGCCGATATGCGATGCCGATATTTTTCAGATGTGCTTGCAAAAGGCTTAACTGGGTAGACTTTCCACTACCGTCAAGACCGTCGATCACAATCAATTTTCCCATATTATTTAATTCCCTTCATGCCGTCATACAGAATACGCATTTCAGACATTTTCCCGCAGGACATCTTCCCTTCCGGACAACGGCCGCTCACACATGCGGGGCCGGCATTGCGGAAAAGATTGGGTGCAACCTCATAGCAAAGACGGAACATTTCCGCAGCTAATTCACGAATTTCCCATTGTGCGCGGTTACAGCAACGGTGATGGAAGAAATTCATAAGGCTACGTGCATTCATGGTCATCATAATTTTTGTAGTACAAGCGTTCGGCAATACAAAACGCGCATCCTCAATCGCCTTTTTCTCTGCAGCGCCGTTTGCGGCTTTTTCCGACATACCGGAAGCAAGCATTTCTTTCAGGTGCTTGTCCTTCAAAATAGCGGTCAGTTCCTCATAATGACGCTGATCCTCTTCCATCGCCTGTTCATAGATCGCTTTCGCCTCGGGTATCGCCTCGATTTCAGGCGGGAAAACATACTCAAACATCTTTTCGCGCACATAGCGTTGACTTTGCACACTATATGAAGCAATACGATGTCGGGTAATCTGCGCAAGCAGCGCACGCGAAACACCTTCAATACCAAATGTAAAAGAAACGTGTTCCATCGGACTCTCATGACCGAGTTCCGCCAAGCGGTCAACAAATTCCGCTGTTTTCTCCGGGGTTAAATTTTCCATAACAGTAGCAATATCCGCAGCAGAATAGCAAAGCCGTGCTGCGGAAGCCAAAACATGCTCCGGATTGGGCGTATGTGTGATCAGTTCAACCTTCATAACGAAACTCCTTTTTGTATATTCGTGTCGAATACTATATCTCAGTATAGCAAAAAATTATACAGTGTACAAGTAGGCGGACATATTTTATATTGTCAAATATTGTCGCCAAGCAGCCAATCGTTTTTCGCCGATACCTTTTACACTCAAAAGTTGATCGAGCGAAGTATATCCGCCGATCTCTTCACGGTATTCAACGATACGTGTCGCATACGTCTCTCCAATGCCGTTGATGAGCATCAGTTGCTCTGCTGTAGCAGTATTCAAATTGATGGGAAAGACAGGGTCGGCAATCACCGCGTCTGTTTTCACTGTTGTAGAATTGGGAATGGTGGTTACAACGATAGTTGTCGCTTTTGTCATAACCTTTGCAGCGGTGGTAGTCGGCGGTATAGTTGTATGCTGTGTAGCCTTTGTGGTGGCAACAGTAGTTTCTTGGGTATATACCACCCTTTCCACACCAACAAAATTCGGCATGGTGAAAAACAAAGCACTGCACGTTACAACCACCATAGCCAAAACGATCAACCAAGTGATCAAATTTTTTGTGTTCTCACTCATAGTTTTACTCACCCATTTACAGCAGCTTCATAAGCCTCGCGTATAGAATTTACACCAATAATTTCAATGCCATCGATTGACTTCATCATTTCAGCATTATGCTGCGGCAAAATGGCACGAGTGAAACCAAGCCGTGCAGCTTCACTCACACGCGCTTGCGCATTATTCACCGCACGTATCTCCCCTGCCAGCCCTATCTCACCAAATGCAACGGTTTTAGGGTGAGTAACAGTATCTTTCAAGCTGGTGATCAAAGCGATTGCAACCGCCAGGTCAACGGCAGGCTCTGAAAGGCGCAAGCCGCCTACTACATTTACGTATGTGTCCAATGTTGAGAAGAAATATCCGGCACGTTTTTCTAGGACAGCAAGCAACAAAGATAAACGATAGTTATCAAATCCGGTAGCCATACGGCGCGGGTTGGTAAGACCCGACGGAGACACCAGGCCCTGCATTTCCGCTAAAATCGGGCGCGTACCCTCTATGCTCGCAACAACACATGTACCACTTACATTTTCCTGTCTGCCGGAAAGCATTAACTGTGACGGATTTTCGACCTCTTTCAGTCCATCATCCGTCATTTCAAAAACACCGATCTCATTAGTGGAGCCGTAACGGTTTTTAATACACCGTAAAATACGGTAACTGCTATTCTTATCGCCTTCAAAATACAGTACACAATCGACAATATGTTCCATAACCTTAGGACCTGCAATAGCGCCATCCTTATTGACATGACCAACAATAAAGGTGGGCAGATCAATGGATTTGACTGCATGCATAATGGCAGAGGTACTTTCACGCACCTGCGTCACACTACCGGGTGAAGAGGAGATGGTTGAAAGACTGACCGTCTGAATAGAATCCACAATCAAAAGATCCGGTTTTTCGGCTTGTACAACATCTAAAATGGCTTGTACATCAGTCTCGCATAAAAGATACAGATTTTCGGTGTTGACGCGCAAACGATCGGCGCGCAGCTTGATCTGCTTCTCCGATTCCTCTCCTGAAACATACAGGATTTTCATGGTTTTTCCCAAATGCTGGCAGATCTGTAATAAGAGGGTGGATTTACCAATACCTGGATCACCACCGATAAGCATCAAACCACCTTTAACAATACCGCCACCCAGCACGCGGTCAAGCTCACGCATACCGGTATTGCAACGATATTCCTCTTCCGAGGACAAAGCGGTCATCTGCTGCACCCTTGCTTTTCCCGCCAAAGAAACGGCAGCCGTGCGACCAGAAGCAGTCGTCTGGCGCAATTCCTCTTGCAAAGTATTCCATTCACCACAACTCGGACATCTACCGTACCATTTAGCAGACTCCGCGCCGCATTCGGTACATACATATATACTTTTAATTTTTTCAGCCATTATCAAACACCATTCCTATGGAGCGTATTGTAAAATTCCACAACAGAGCGCAAATGCCATTTGCTGCTGATACTGCGTATCCTGTAATTTTGCCGCCTCTTCTAAATTTGAAAGAAACCCGCACTCCACAATCAAAGCGGGCTTTTTCGTATTATGTAAAAGAAAAATATTCTCCCCTGCCGCTTTTAACTCGCGTGTGTTTTCCGGTTGTAAAAGAGTGAGGATCTGCTCACGGATGCAACCGGCAACATCTCGACTTTCCGAACAGTTTTTTGAATAGAATATTTGTGCACCATGGTATTGGGATTGTGAAAAATGATTTTGATGAATGCTCACCGTCAGTTGAGCATCATTGTACATTTCCAAGCGGTTGTGCATATCCTTTACCTTCCAGCTACGGTTTGCAGCATCATCGGCATGGACAATAGAAATATCCTCTGTACGGGTCATTTTAACATGATAGCCGCAAAATCGCAGCATATCATACAAATTGAGAGAAATCGAAAGATTGATATCATCTTCTTGCGCACCGTTGTCAGATAAAGCGCCGCCATCTTGACCGCCATGTCCCGGATCGATCAATAAAAACGGGTGTCCTTGCGTAGTAGATATCGCAGCTTTATCGGCAATGTGCCGTATGGAATGCCAAACGAATACTGCTGCAACTATTATCAACGCACAATAAAAAATAATCTTTTGAATACGAATATGCATACGATCACCTCATCGGAATATATGTCCGATGAGGTAGGGATTATTCGATTTCTTTGCCGCTCTCGATAGCGGTCAGCATATCCACGCGCGTTTGATGACGACCGCCCTCAAAATCGGTGGTTAAAAACTCAGTCACGATCATTTTGGCGAGCTCGGCGCCGATAACGCGCGCCCCGATAGAAAGCATATTCGCATTGTTATGTTGACGAGAAAGGCGTGCGGAATACGGCTCGCTGCAAGCAACGCAGCGAACACCCTTTACTTTATTGGCAGCAAGTGACATGCCGATACCGGTGCCGCATATCAGAATACCTTTTTCACATTTTCCGGATGCTACCGCTCTTGCGGCGCGCGCACCGTAAATGGGATAATGGCAGCTGTCAGCAGTATGGGTGCCGAAGTCTTCATAAGGAATACCCATCTCATCAAGCAAAGCCTTTACTGTCTCTTTCATTTCCAAAGCAGAATGATCACAAGCTAACGCTATCATATATTTTTACCTCCAGAATTTGATTACAAAAGTTTTTGAAGTTCATCAATCATTATCGCAAATTCCTGTAACGCAGTACTGACAGGAGCGGGAGTTGAAAGATCCACACCTGCTTTTTTGAGTGTCTCCAACGGGTAATCACTACCACCGGCATGCAAAAATGCAAGATACGGCGCTGTGTTGCCGGTCTTTAAGATCTCTTGACTAATGGCAGCTGCCGCTGAAAACCCTGTTGCGTATTTGAACACATAAAACGCGCGATAAAAATGAGGAATGCGCGCCCACTCCCAGTCCATATAGGGGTCAATTTCAACATTATCACCGAAATATAAAGTAAGCAATTCATGATAAATATTGCAAAATACTTCTGCAGTGAGCGGGCTGTTTTGTTCCGCGAGGGTATGCACCTTCCACTCGAATTCCGCAAACATGGTTTGCCTGATAACGGTACCACGCAATTCATCAATAAAATGGTTGATAAGATACGCGCGTTTTTTCGGATCATTGGTGTCTTGGAGCATGCCGCGCAGCAAAAGATTTTCATTGACAGTAGAAGCAATTTCGGCTAAGAAAATGGGGTAATCCTTGTTCACATACGGTTGCGTATCCGAATAGTAGGTATGCATGCAGTGCCCCGCTTCATGCGCCAAGGTAAACACATCGTTAAGCTTGCCCATGAAGTTGAGCAACATGTACGGATGCACACCGTAAACACCGGTCGCATACGCGCCGGTTTCCTTGCCCGGTTTTTCATATACATCTACCCAACCACCCGCAAGCAATTTTTGCAAATCAGCGGCATAGGTATCACCGAGCGGACGCAGGTACTGTTTCACCTGCTCTTTTGCCTGTTCATAGGTATAGGACACATCATCCATATCCGCCACTAACGGTACATAGCAGTCGTAAAGATGCAGTTTTTCAACCCCAAGCGCTTTGCGACGCAGTTCGAGATATTTATGATGGGTCGGCAGATACGCATGCACTGCGTCAATTAAACCCTTATACAAACTTTCCGGCAAATTATCACCAAACAAAGCCTTTTGTAGGCAGGACGTATAGTTGCGCGCTTTCGCTTTGAAAACATCTGCACGCACCTGACCGGCATACAAAGCGGCAATGGTATTTCCCATAGAAGCAAACGCTTCATGAAACACGCGGAACGCATCTGCGCGCACACGGCGATCACGACTTTCTCTGCATTTGGCAAAAACACCGTTTGTCAATTGAACGGTGTTGCCACCCTCGTCCTCTATAGAGCCTTTGGGAAGATCGGCACTTTCCAGCATGGTGAATGCGGTATCCATCGAGGAAAGCGGCGGCGCCGCCATGGTCAGTAGCTGTTCTTCGCGCTCGGATAACACATGCGGGCGATGGCGATCGATATCCTGCAACATGTGTGAAAATGGCTGCATATCAGGATAAAGTGTGAGTAAATTCTCGGTCTCGCTTTTGGGCAAAGCCGTGATTTCCGGTGTAAGAAAAGCCGTACTTTCCCCTGCTTTATAGTAAGCGCTTAAAGCCTTATCACGCATTGCTTGTGCGGTAGCGTCGGTATGGTTTAAATCATACCGCATGTGTGCATACCCGTACACCTTCTCAAGCAGCTCTAAGAGTCGTGCATCAGCGAGCAACGCTTCACGCAGGCACACAACGTCGGACAACTTTCCCTGCAAAGCAGCAACCGTCTCCGTCAGTTTCTCAACCGCTTTCAGATCCTGTTCCCAGGCAGCATCATCCGCATAGATATCCGTAAGATCCCATTGTTCCTTGTCGATCATACAAGTTTCCTTTCACAATCAAATACAAAATCCACCATCCACCGACAGTACCTGTCCGGTGATAAAATCTGCTTGTTCGGACAACAAAAAAGCAACCGCATACGCAACATCCCTCGGCGTTCCGATACGGCAAAGCGGTGTTTCTTCTTTCAAAGCTGCAATATCCCCTTCGGTAAAATCACGCAGCATATCGGTAGCAATGACACCCGGTGCCACACAATTCACCTGAATACCGGAAGGGCCAACCTCTTTTGCCAATGCCTTTGTCATACCAATCAAAGCGGCTTTTGCCGCAGAATAGTGTACCTCACAGGAAGAGCCACTAATCCCCCACATAGAAGAAATATTTACAATTTTACCCGCATGCTCGCGTATCATGTAAGGCAAAACACCTTTACAGCAATAAAAAGCTCCGTCCACATGCGTTTGTTGCATTTTACGCCATTGTTCATCGGTAATATCCGTGAATAAGCATTGCTCAGCGATTCCCGCATTGTTCACCAGCGCTGAAATATTACCAAAACGTTGAATGCCCGCATCAATCATCGCGCGAACACTTTCAGGATCTGTGATGTCAGCACCAAAAGGCAGTACCTCTGCCCCTTTTTCTTCCAGTTCCTTCGCGAGCGCTAATGCAGCCTCTTTCGAATGGTTATAGTTTAAAATAATACGATAGTTTTGTTCCGCAAGTAAAGTTGCTATCGCGCGACCGATCCCCCGTGAGGCACCGGTAATCAAAACAGTTTTGTTCATAAAGCTATCATAGCTCCAAATCAACAGATTTACCGGACATAGTATACGGACGGTAGGTTACCCCCACCATATCCATCATGCGCTTTGAAGCGCGTGTAGAGGTGCTGTCGGCATATTTATCCGAAAGATACACCACCTCTTTAATACCCGCCTGAATAAGTGCTTTTGCACATTCATTGCACGGGAACAGCGTCGTATAGATAGTTGCGCCATGCAGATTGGTACCGTCATAGTTTAAGATGGCATTGAGCTCTGCGTGGCAAACATACAGATATTTGGTTTCCTCGGGATTGTTACTTTCTCTTGCCCACGGCATCAAGGTGTCATGGCAACCTCTGGGCATACCGTTATATCCCATTGACAAGATCTTCTTATTTTTATCAACAATACATGCGCCTACTTGAGTGCCGGGGTCTTTACTGCGCTGTGCGGAAAGCAAAGCAATCCCCATAAAATATTCATCCCAAGAAAGATAACCACTGCGTTGATCCATTTCTGTTGCCTCCTATCAAATGTTACGAGATATAAATTTTAAAAATGCGCGAAATGCAGAAGGTACTGCATATTGGTCAAAAAGTTCTTCTTTTGTTACCCAACAATATCCGGCTGGCGGGTCGATTTCCCCAACACACGCGGTAAAACCGCTCATATGCCATTCGATATGGGTAAATATGTGTTTCGCTTCAGGTAGTTCATATATAGCATCCGCTTTGATACCAATGCTTTCTAAAAAGGTTTTTGCCATCTCAGCACATAACGCGCCATCCGTATTGGGGAATTCATACAAACCGGCAAGTAAACCCATATCGGGGCGTTTGTGTAATAAAATGCGGGTTGGTTCTTTAGTTGTTCGTAAAACAAACACGGTACGCGGTTCTATTTTGCGCGCTTTCAGTTTTTTTCGCACAGGCAACTCATCGGTAATTCCCTTCCGGTGCGCAACACAAACCTCCGAAAAAGGACATTTTTCGCATTTTGGGGTAGTATTCGGCAAGCATACCGTCTCCCCTAACTCCATCACCGCTTGATTAAACTTTCCGGGAGCGGTTTCAGGTATTAACGCAGATGCAAGCTTGGTAAAATGTTTTTTGCCCGCCGGTGACAACACATCGGTATCGCAACCGGTCAAACGAGCCAGCACACGCATTACGTTACCATCGACCGCGGGTACGCATTCATTAAATGCGATTGAAGCGATAGCACCGGCAGTATATTCGCCGATACCCGGAAGCTTGATGAGCTCAGCATAACTTTGAGGTAAGTCTTCACTCCCGCTTTCCAGAACAGTTTTTGCTGCTTTTTGCAGATTTCGCGCGCGGCTGTAATACCCAAGCCCCTCCCAGCACTTCAACAGTTCTGTTTCGGGAATTTCGGCAAGAGAACGTAAATCCGGCATGCGTCTTAAAAATTCGTGATAATGCGGAATAACCGCCTCTATACGCGTTTGCTGTAACATAATTTCGGAAATCCAAACACGGTACGGTATCGGCTCTACCCGCCACGGCAACGAACGCGCGTGCAGCTCATACCAACTAAGAAGTGCCGGAACAGTTCTCTTAATGTTTCTGAGGATCATACGGTATTCTCCACATAAGTAACACTCTATTAAAACAATTTATTATTAGGTTTATCATACCACAAATCATAATGCAAAGCAATAAAAAAATCCTCTTGTTTTTAGCAAGAGGATTTAAAATCATATTAAAATTTATGCTAAACCTATAAACAAGCAATCAAACGATTAGTTAATTCATAATCATAAGACGTTAAGGCGCTCTTCGCACAGATACTAATATTCCAATTTCCCTTGTATCGCGTTAAAATTTTCTCCAAACCATTTTATTCACAACGCCTGTATAGGACTGGATGATTTTAACAACCTTTGTGGAAACATTTTCCTCCACATAATCCGCCACGGGAATACCGAATTGCTTATCCGCTTGCATGGAAACAGCAGTATCTACCGCCTGCAACAGAGATACCTCGTCGATGCCGGCAAGAATAAAGCAAGCCTTATCCAGCGCTTCGGGACGCTCAGTAGAAGTGCGAATACAGATAGCAGGGAAAGGTCTGCCGATGGAGGTAAAGAAACTGGATTCCTCCGGCAATGTACCGGAATCGGATACCACGGCAAAAGCATGCATCTGCAAATGGTTATAATCATGGAAACCCATCGGCTCATGACATACAACACGCTTGTCCAGTTTAAATCCGCTTTCCTCCAAGCGCTTTTTAGAACGCGGATGGCAGGAATATAAAATCGGCATATCGTATTTTTCAGCCATTTTATTTATCGCGGAAAACAGCGAAAGAAAATTCTTTTCGGTATCGATATTTTCCTCGCGATGTGCAGATAAAAGAATATATTTTTTCGCTTTCAAGCCTAGTTTTGCCAAGATGGAGGAGTTTTTGATCTGCGAAAAATTGTTGTGCAGCACTTCCGCCATAGGTGAGCCGGTCACATAGGTGCGTTCGCGCGGTACACCGCATTCCGCCAAATACCGACGTGCATGCTCGGAATACGCCAGATTGACATCCGAGATAATGTCAACGATACGGCGGTTGGTTTCCTCAGGCAAGCACTCGTCCTTGCAACGGTTTCCCGCTTCCATGTGGAAAATCGGAATATGCAGACGTTTAGCTGCAATTGCACTAAGGCAGGAATTTGTGTCACCTAAAATCAGCAAGGCATCCGGTTGGATCTGATTCATCAATTTATAAGAACAGTTGATGATATTGCCGACCGTAGCCCCCAGATCATCCCCCACTGCATCCATATACACTTCAGGATCACCAAGTTGCAGATCCTTGAAAAACACACCGTTCAAATTGTAATCATAGTTTTGACCGGTATGTGCAAGGATGCAATCGAAATACCGACGGCATTTTTCGATGACAGCTGCCAAACGGATAATCTCCGGGCGGGTGCCGACAATGATCAGCAATTTTAGCTTGCCATTATCTTTAAAAGAAATATCACTGTAATCGGTTTTGATGCTCATTTTATTCCACCACCTCAAAGAAAGTATCAGGTTTTTCGGGATTAAAAGCCTCGTTCGCCCACATAAAGGTCACCATATCCTCGGTATCAGACAGGTTGATGATATTATGGGTATACCCCGGTATCATCTCTACAACCTGCAATTTTTCGCCGCTGACGCGGAATTCCACCACAGGGAAAAGTTGTCCGTTTTCGTCTTCGCCGATTCTGCGAAGCTGAATGAGGCCCTCACCTTTCACAACCAAAAACTTTTCATTCTTGGAATGATGCCAATGATTGCCTTTGGTAATGCCCGGACGAGAAATATTAACACTGAATTGACCTCTGTCAGGTGTGCGAATAATTTCGGTAAAACTGCCGCGATCATCTTTGTTCATTTTCAGATCGTAGATAAACTTGTCCGCCGGCAGATAAGAAAGATATGTACTGTACAGCTTGTACACCAACGGATCTATAAAATTCGGCACTTCCGCCGTCTCTCGCATAGCGGGAAAACTTTGAATAGTATCCGCTATAAAGCCGAGTGTGGTGTGATACTGTACGGGGACGGTGCAATATTGCCCTTCTTTTGTAGCATCTCCTCCCAGCGCACGAAGCATCTCAGCAACCAAATCATCGATATAAACAAGCTGCATTTCTACCGTGGGATCATTCACTTGGATTTCTAAGTTGTTTGCAATATTATGACAGAAAGTTGCAATCGCACTGTTATAATTTGGACGGCACCATTTACCAAACAAGTTTGGAAAGCGATACACCATCACTTTTGCGCCGGTTTTGGTAGCGTACGCAAACGCCAGTTCTTCCCCCGCCTTCTTGCTTTCGCCGTACGCACTCCCTGCATAACGACCTTCAAGAGACGCTTGAATAGAACTTGAAAGAACAATGGGACAGGTATTGCCGTGTTTTTCCAAAGTATCCAGCAAATCCGAGAAAAAATCACGGTTGCCTTGCATAAATTCTTCTGTGCTTTGCGGACGATTAACACCGGCAAAATGAAAAACGAAATCGGCGCTTTTGCAATACGTATCCAGCAAGGACGGATCGGTATCCACATCATACAGATAAATCGAATCAATTTGCAATTCCGGGTGTGTACGATCTTTTCCGTCTTTGATATTTTGTAATGCCGTAGTTAGATTTTTCCCTACAAATCCCTTTGCACCGGTAATTAAAATATTCATTGTAAATCCCCGATCATCAATAAGAAATGCCCATACTGTCTAATTCATCACGGATGTACTGCAAGGTGAGCAATTTTTCTTTTACCTGCTCTACAGAAAGCAGATCTGTATTATTGGAATCAAATTCGCTCAAAGCATTACGGGTGATATCGCCGTCTTTAAAATACTTATCATAGTTGAGTCCGCGATTATCGGCGGGCACACGGTAAAAGTCACCCATATCCACGGCGCCGGCACATTCCTCATTGGTAAGTAAGGTCTCGTACAATTTTTCGCCGTGACGAATACCGATAACCTTAATTTCGGTTTCGGGATTAAACAGTCCGGTCACAGCCTTAGCTAACGTTTCAATGGTACAAGCAGGCGCTTTTTGCACCAGGATGTCGCCATTCACGCCGTTTTCAAACGCAAAAAGCACAAGATCCACCGCTTCGTCCAAAGACATAATGAAACGGGTCATGGTAGGCTCGGTAATGGTAATGGGATTGCCGTTTTTGATCTGATCGATCCAGAGCGGCACAACCGAACCTCTGGAACACAGCACGTTACCATAACGGGTACAACAAATTTTGGTAGAAGTGGTCGTTCTGGCTTTTGCCACCGCAACACGTTCTTCAAGCGCTTTGGTGATACCCATTGCATTCACCGGATACGCCGCTTTGTCGGTGGAAAGGCAGATAACACATTCAACACCTTCGTCAATAGCGGCAGTCAGCACGTTATCAGTACCGATAACATTGGTGCGTACCGCCTCCATCGGAAAGAACTCACAGGAAGGTACCTGTTTGAGTGCTGCGGCATGGAAAATATAATCCACACCATGCATAGCACCTTTCACGCTATTGAGATCGCGTACATCACCGATGTAGAATTTCACCTTATCGGCAACCTCAGGCATCTTCGCCTGGAATTCATGACGCATATCATCCTGTTTTTTCTCATCTCTGGAAAACACACGGATTTCACCAATGTCGGTTTTCAAAAATCTGTTTAATACCGCATTGCCAAACGAACCGGTACCACCGGTGATGAGCAGCGTTTTGTTAGCAAATAAAGACATTGTTGTTTCCTCCCAAATTAGCGCTTCGGTAAAGTAATCATATCACCAAGTTTTTTATCCCAACTGTCAGGGATAAAAACTGAAAGTCCACTTGCGTGAAAAAAGGTAATCTCCCCAAAATATATCTTTCCGGCGATTTCATAAAGATCAATTCGAGCAGAACAAATGGATTTAGACAGCGTTGCCGCCATTTCCTTCATCTCTTCAAACAATTCTGGTTTTTCTATATTTTTCGAACTGCAAGGATGAATATTTTCAATATCCAAATGTTTAAAATCCATATCAAAGAAATCAAATTTACAATCTTGATTCCTATCAGTAGCCACAAACATGATTTCAGGTTTGCCGTCAAAGCAGAAAAATTTATAATCATTAATATCGGTCTCGCCTGCCGGCGTCATATATTTTTCTGCTATAATACGCGGTTTTACATCCTTATACGGCCATTCTCTGCTGATTTTATAGTAATCGGTTTTGAGAGCTTTGGTAAGTTTTTTTTTGGCAATATCCTTATCAAAGCTTTTCTTATCACGACAGATAACTACATCACCCGAGCCGTGGGTACATTTCAACACAAATTGATCAGGCAAAGTGTCAAAATCAATTTCATCAAAGCTATTATATACACCAAGTGTCGGAATGATGTGTTCTTCTCCTATGATAGATGCCACATACTTTTTGGCTTCACATTTATCCACCATGGTGGTATATTCCGGCTTGCGGTTATATAATTTCAGCCATTGCAGTTTTTCATTAAAGGTTTTCGGATTTTCAAGGTCCAGTTCCTTTAGGAAAATATTTTTATACTGTATTTTCAGCGCTATCTTGTCCGGCAAAAAACGGAAGATCGCACTGCTTGCGAATTTCTTCATGAAAATTCGCGGTGTGTGAAACATAGTATAAATTTTTCTTTTTAAAGCATTCATGGATTTCTTCGCCTCTTCATTAGATTTTTTAATGTATTCACCAATTCAAATATTGTATCACGATCGAAAATCAACATCCAAATGAACACTACTCCCAAAACGATTACAGCCGTCATTACTGCCATGCCAATCCAACCGATCAGTGAGTCATTTTGTAACGGAAACATCACGCTAAAAACATAACAAAGCATTAACACAGGAAGCCAAATCACTAATTTCTTGAGATAAGACTTATTAGAACGTTTCACAATATGTTTATTGGTATACCACACCAACAAAGGGGTGCGAAACAGCGCACCTGCGATAGTACCGATAAGCACACCGTATATACCCCAAAATCTAACCATAACGATCGAGAGCACAAGGTTTATCACCGCCTCAATGACGGCATAATATTTCACCTGTTTGAAATGACCCGCGGAATTGATACAAACGATTGAGGGAATTCTCAAATTCACCAACAGTTTTGCAAGAATGAATAAAATTGGCAGACCCATTAACACATAGTTTGCATCCATGTTTTGGGTATACACTTCAATGAAAGGTCTGAACAGCAATATAGCAACAGAATACAAATAGAAAGTTAAAAAGAAGTAAACAGACTCAAATTTTTCGAATTTATTGCGAAACTCATCGAAATCTGCATAGTAGGTTTTGCCGATACCCGCAAACACAGCTTCGCGGCAACTGCTGAGTACATTTCCAAGGCCGGAGGTTACAAAATGATAAACAGAATAAATACTGGCACTAATCAAACCCGTGGTGCCACTAAGAACCAAAAGATCGGTGCTGTCGATGATCATGCCGGCTATTTCTGCGACCAAAACATCTTTCCGCTTGGTATCTTTCGATAACTCTATTTTCTGTTTCTTATATTCTTTTAAATACGGGAATTTACGCCGAATGTAGGTGTTAACGATAACAAACCGCATAAGGGAGGATGCTACCGCTACGCTTTGATACAACAAAATGTTTTCTGCCGTAAACAAAACCGTTAGATGCATCACCGTGCTGAACAGCAGCAACACAATATTGAATATATATATAACAAAGCTTAGATTATGCGCGATCATGATCACACTGTATTTGGCCTGGAAAAAGTATTCCATGACAGCGCTAACACTACGCATGATTAAAAAAGCAAAAATGATAGTGCTGGGCAGCTGATCCTTTATCAGCAGCGGAGATAACGCAATCACCGGAATAATGACCGTTAAAAACACATATCCCATACGGCGATACTGTTTACCGGTGTCCCAATATATTGCCGCAATCTTCTCTTTATCATCGGTAGCAATATACTGAAACATCTGCTGAATAGAAGCCGCAGAAATA
>JAZUAN010000034.1:0-3215 GCA_045638005.1 Acutalibacteraceae bacterium
AGATCCAGTTTGTAAGATCTAAGATCTAAATAAAAACAGCACCAACGATTGTTGCTGCTGTTTCTTATTATAATACCTTACAGAGGAATTCCTGAAGTCTGGGATTCTTGGGAGAGGTGAACAGTTCCTGCGGGGGAGCTTCCTCAACAATTTTGCCTTCATCCATAAACAGAACTCTGCTGCCGACTTCCTTTGCAAAACCCATTTCGTGGGTAACCACCACCATGGTCATACCATCAGCGGCGAGTTCTTTCATAACGTCCAGCACCTCGCCGACCATCTCAGGGTCGAGCGCGGAGGTGGGCTCGTCAAACAGCATCACCTGCGGCTGCATGCACAGCGCGCGCACAATGGCGATACGCTGTTTTTGACCGCCGGATAATTGGCTCGGATAGGCATTCGCTCTGTCACCGAGACCGACACGCTCCAAAAGCCGCATGGCTTCCTGCTCTGCTTCCTCTTTGGATTTGTGCAGGATTTTGGTGGGGGCAATAGTCATATTGCCGAGAATGGTCATGTGCGGAAACAGATTGAAATGCTGGAATACCATGCCCATCTTCTGGCGGTGCACATTGATGTTCACCTTGGGATCGGCGATATTGACACCGCCGAATTCTATGGTGCCATCGGTAGGCAATTCCAAGAGGTTTAGCGAACGCAGAAAGGTGGATTTGCCGCTACCGGAAGGTCCGATGACCACAACCACTTCACCGCGTCGTATATCGGTGCTGACACCGTCCAATGCTTTTACTTTGCCACCGTTATAGTGTTTGCGCAGGTCTTGCACACGAATAAGAATATCATTACCGTTCATTCTTACGCAACCTCCTTTCCAGCTTGCCGACCAGCCAGGTGAGAAGCATCACCATGGACAGGTAGATGAGCGCCACCATGATAAGCGGCATGAATGCCGAATAGGTACGGCTGCGGATAAGGTCGCCCGCTTTGGTGAGATCCATGATACCGACATAACCGGCGATGGAGGTCTCTTTGAGCAGCACGATAAATTCGTTACAAAGTGTGGGAAGTACCGCTTTAAACATCTGCGGAATGATGATATAGATCATAGTTTGCAGATAGTTAAAGCCAAGAGAACGTCCCGCTTCGAATTGGCCGCCGTCAACCGACATGATGCCCGCGCGGAAGATCTCCGCAACATACGCGCCAGAATTGATACCAAACGCAATCATGGCGATCATTCTGCTGTTGGTGGAGGATGCGAAGATGATACAGTAGAAGATGAGCAGCTGTACCACCGCAGGGGTGCCGCGTACCACCGTTAAGTATACCTTGCATATCACATTGGCGATTTTCAGAAGGATATACCCGATACCGCCGTGTTGTTTCATGCTTTCTTCATTTTTATCAAATGTAGAACGCACTGCAGCAACCACCACACCGATGGCGATGCCGATCAACAAAGCGACAAACGTGATGTACAAAGTGTTGGCGAGACCTTGCAATAACCAGGTCCAGCGATCACCGTCTATGAAATTCAGTTTGAAATCGTCGACAAGTTTGCCTATCCATTCGATTTCATATAACTTTTGCAAAAAAGCAGACATAGATTTTCCTTTCCCGCAAAAATTAGAGCGACGATACCGCCGCTCTAATGTTGCTGTCGGATATTAAGATTTATACTTAACCTTCGCTGGGAATGTATTTCTCAACGATACCGGCGACAGTGCCGTCAGCGATGAGTTCTTTGAGCGCGCCGTTGATCTTTTCGAGCAGCTCGGTGTTGTCCTTTGCTACGCAGATAGCATAGTCTTCCTCAGTGTACGCGCCGTCGAGGATTTTCAGACCCTCGTTAGCAGCCACAAAGGACTTCGCAGGCTCATTGTCGATGATGACCGCGGTCACTTTACCGCCTTTGAGCGCTTCCACAGCCTCAGCACCGGTTTTGTACTGGGTCACGTTGCTCATGCCAAAGCCCCATTTTGCAGGCTCATCGGAGCAGTAGATGTCACCGGTAGTGCCCTGCTGCACGCCGATCTTGATGCCTTCTTTGGTGCCGGTAGGATTACCCTCATCGTTAAAGCCGGTGTAGAAGTCTTCATAAGAAGTGTACTCGGAGTCTTCTTTCACGATAACCGCCTGGATGCCGGTAGCATAGGTTTCGGTGAAGTTAACGCTCTTTTTACGCTCTTCGGTCACGGTCATGCCGGCCATACCCATATCGAATTTACCGGTCTGTACGCCGCTGATGATGGTGTCAAAGTCCACGTCGTGGATCTTGAGCTCCATGCCGAGCTTTTCGGCGATTTTGCCTGCAATCTCTACGTCGATACCGGCAAAGTTGCCGTCGTCGCCTTTGAATTCATAGGGAGGGAATGCGGCGTTGGTCGCCATGTCGAGAACTTTGTCTTCTGCTTTTTCGGCACAGCCGGCGAAGCACAGTACGCAAGCAGCGATCGCGATGACCGCCAAGATGGACAGAATTTTTTTCATAACAAAAAACCCCTTTAACATATTGTTTTTATGTAGTTGAGAAAAGAAATTTTCTCTATTACTAAATAATAATAGCATATACTTTTTCAGATTGCAAGAGAGAAATGCATAAAAATTCCACTTTTTGCAATTTCTTTTGCATAAAGAGCGACTATTTATGCATTTATCCAGTTTGCGGCTGTATAAAAATTCAAAAACAGGTATAAAAAGCAATACTTGACTTTTTTGTAAAAAAAGTATATGATACATTAAAAAGCAATGACGGAGACAGTATGCTTTTTGAAATCTTCAGCGAACCGGGGTACGGTGTGAGCCCGGCAGAGAGTAAAAAATGCGGAACATCCCTCCTGAGCTGTCGGCTGAATTGTAGGCGTAAAGAGTTTGACTCTTGCCGACCTAGTAGGCTTGACCGGTGCTTCACCGTTATCGGAAGCGGATATCCGGAGCATTGCTCCGCGTATCGTCGTAATAGGTGGTAAACGAAGTCGCTTCGTCCTGTTATGGGACGGAGCGTTTTTTATGAAACGGAGGAAACAAGATGTATCGCAAAGTATCGACCGACCTCAATTTCGTGGAACGCGAAAAGCAGGTGGAAAAATTCTGGGCGGACAACAAAATCTTTGAAAAGAGCATGGATAGCCGCAAGGAAGGGGAGACCTATACCTTCTATGACGGTCCCCCGACCGCGAACGGCAAACCGCATATCGGTCACGTGCTTACCCGTGTTATCAAGGATATGATCCCGCGTTATCGCACCATGAAAG
>JAZUAN010000035.1:0-15930 GCA_045638005.1 Acutalibacteraceae bacterium
CCTCCGACTTTTCCAAGTGTTAATTGTGATGGGGAAACATCTATATTTCTTTCCCAGTTCCATTCTGCCATCAGTTCGGCATTATCAATCACGTATTTCTTTTCTGCCACAGAGCTCACCTGCCTTCAACGTAATTATATAATTTGTTTTTATTTTTTTCAAGTGATGGACAGCAATTCATACACCGACAGGATTCGAACCTCGGTTTTGCGCCGAGGTGCGTGTTGTACACCTGCGGCTACCAACCCAAAACATAGTCGGTTCACTTCGCTGTTCGCTCGTGACCCTCCTTATTTTGGGCTTCCTCCGCCTCGCTGCATCCGCCACCAGCGGCGCTCGGCTCCGTCACCTCGTCCCTCACTTCGTTCAGGACTCGGAGCCGCAGGTTCGACCCACCAATCTAAATCAAGAGAAAGGGCACCCACAACGTGGGTTCCCTTTCTCTTGGTCGAGATGACAGGATTCGAACCTGCGGCCTCTTCGTCCCGAACGAAGCGCGCTACCAAACTGCGCTACATCTCGATATAAAATTGCAAACGGTTGCTCGTGATGCAGCCGGCTTATAGTTTGACATGTCAGCAGCCCCACTTGCGGTGCCCGAAATTCGCTTTCTCGCTCTCGCTCGACGAATTTCGACCGCGGCGCTTCGCACGTCTCGCTGTATCCGCCACCGGCGGCGCTCGACGTTCTCACCCGAACGAAGCGCGCTACCAAACTGCGCTACATCTCGATATGCTCTTTTCAGCCTTGCCATTATACTGTATATTTTTTGATTTGTCAACTGCAATTTTGTGGAATTTATAAAACATAATGAGTAGTATATAAAATTTGCACCGCCGGCTATGCCGGGGGTGCAAAAAACTTTAATTACGCGCAATTCTGCCGTAGCGGCAAGTGCTTATGCACACTTGGCATTTTTACAGCAGCAAAAATTTTTATATCTGCGGCGGTGGTATAAAATGCTCTACCCCTTAAACCGTGTTTCCTGCGGGGAGTAGCCGAAAAAGCTGCGATACGCGCGGTAAAAAGCGGAATATTCCCGATACCCGCAGCCAAAGCACACTTTGGTTGCGTCCTCGCCGCTGCGCAGCAGATAGTGTGCGCTCCACAGTCGCTTTTGGTGGATATACCGCATGGGACTTAAGCCCAGCGCCGCTTGAAATTCGCGATACAAAAACGCGCGGCTGATGTGTAGCGCTTCGCACAGCTCTTCTACGTTGGCAATGGTACTCAGATGCTTGTCGATATAGGCGATTGCCTGCGTCATCAGCTGTCCATATTTTTGAGGTGGCTGCTTTGCGATAGTATATAGTTTTTCCACCAATAATAACAGTTCAAGCACTAAGCCTTCCAGCAGCAGTTCCTGCTGCTCGCCATCAAACGGCTCGTGAAAACGGTTTCAGACGTATGGGGGTCGTTGAATACGCCTATCTGAATGACGCTGTTTTAGCGGAGATCATCGCGGACGGCGCACATTTGCCGCCCGAGCTTATCCGCATGATCGTGAAGATCAAAGGTAAGGACAAGGTAGCGCTTGTGACCGATGCCATGAGTGCTACGGGGTTGGATGTGACAGCAGGAGAACTGAACGGTGTGCAGTATATTGTGGAGGACAGTGTGTGTAAACTCACAGACCGCTCGGCGTTCGCGGGTAGTATCGCCACCGCCGATCTGGTGATTTTTGATGAGGATATCCGCATACAAAGTGTATATGTAGGTGGAGAAAAAATATAGTCCGAAAGGATCGAAAAAGACCTGTTGCATAACGGGTCTTTTTTATGTATACTATTTGTATGAAATCAAAAGGAGGCGGTGGCATGAAACTCACCTTTATCGGCGCGGCGCATGAAGTGACCGGCAGCTGCACTTTGCTCACGGTGGGCGGTGCGAATTATCTCATCGACTGCGGCATGGAGCAAGGCAAAGACGTTTTTGAAAATGTACCCTTACCGGTGGCGGCAGGCGCTATCGAAGCGGTGTTTTTGACCCACGCACACGTGGACCATTCGGGTATGCTCCCGAAGCTGTACAAGGACGGCTTTAAGGGGAAAATTTACACCACGACGGTGACCGCCGATCTGTGCGAGATCATGCTCAGAGACTCTGCACATATCCAAGAGTCGGAAGCGGAATGGAAAAGCAAAAAATCCGTCCGCAACGGCGGCGAGCCTATCGAACCCATTTACGGCATGGCGGACGCGGAGGGCACTTTGCGGCTGTTTCAGCGTTGTCAATATGCTACCATGTATCAGGTCGCTGAAAATGTACAGATCCGTTTCACCGATATCGGACACCTGCTCGGCTCGGCTGCTGTTGAAATGTGGTTAACAGAGGGGAATGAAACCAGAAAAATCGTTTTCAGCGGTGATGTGGGTAATACCAACCAACCGCTTATCAACGACCCGAAAACGGTGGAAGAAGCGGATTTGCTGGTGTTAGAGTCCACCTACGGCAACCGCCTGCACGATCGCCGCCCGCACGGGGACACGGTGGAGGAACTCAGCGGATACATTTCCCGCACCTTTGACAGAGGCGGCTCGCTCATTATCCCTTCCTTTGCGGTGGGCAGAACGCAGGAACTTTTATATGCCATCCGCACCGCAAAGCACCGCGGCTTGCTCGATAAATACGGCAATTTCCCCGTATATGTAGACAGTCCTTTGGCGGTGGAATCTACCCGCATCTTTTTGCAGTGCGACCCCGTCTGCTTTGATGAAGAGACTACGGCACTGTTACAACAAGGGGTCAACCCTATCTGGTTTGATGGTATTGAGTTGTCGGTGAACAGTGATGAGTCCAAAGCCATCAATTTTGACACCCGCCCGAAAATCATCATTTCGGCGAGCGGTATGTGCGAAGCGGGACGCATCCGCCATCATTTAAAACACGGTCTTTGGAAACCAGAGAACAGTGTGCTGTTTGTCGGCTACCAAGCGGAAAATTCGCTCGGCAGAAAATTGCAGGACGGCGCGGCTGAAGTGCGTATTTTCGGCGAGGATATTGCTGTCAAAGCGGAAATTCTCAGTCTGCATGGCACCAGCGGACATGCGGACCAAGAAGGGCTGTTGAATTGGGTCTCTGCTTTCAAGAAACGCCCTGAAACCGTGTTTGTCAACCATGGCGACGAAGATGCCGCTGAGACCTTAAAAGGGCTTTTAGAGGCGAAATTCGGCTGTGCGGCGCATGCGCCATATTCGGGTAGTGAATATGACCTGCTCACCGGCAAACCTGTCAAGGAAACGAGCGGTGTGCGGCTCAAAAAGGTGTCCGGCGGGCAGGATGGCCGCGGCGGACAACTGTACGCGGCTCTGGTCGCGGCGGCGCATGGTTTGGTGGAGGTCGCCAAAAAATGCCGCGGTATGTCCAATAAAGATATTGCGGCGTTTACCGAACAAATCAAAAATCTAATCAAGAAATGGTCATAAAGGAGAAGAATATGACAGTAGCAATTTTAACAGGTGCCTCGGCAGGACTTGGACAATCGTTTTTTAAAGCGCTTACCGCAAATGGTCCTGCGGTGGATGAAATTTGGCTCATCGCCCGACGGCGCGAACGGTTGGAGGAAATGGCTGCATCCTGCCTCGCTCAAAATGTGCGGGTGCTTTCCATGGATCTGACCGTTGAAGATAGTTTTAAAGAACTGGAAACGTTGCTCAAAACTGAAAAACCCGACGTCAAGGTGCTCATCAACAATGCCGGATTCGGCAAAATGGGGTATGTGGAGGAACTGTCCCCCGAGGAACAGGGCGGCATGGTCGATTTGAACGTCCGTGCGCTCACCGTGTTATCCGCGATGGTGTTACCCTTTATGAATAAGGGTGCTTTTGTGCTCAATGTTTGCTCGATTGCTTCTTTTGTGCCCAATCCGCGTATGACCGTCTATTCCTCCACCAAAGCATACGTGATGAGTTTTTCAAAAGGTCTGCGTGAAGAAACCAAAAAACGCGGCGTCAACGTGTTGGCGCTTTGCCCCGGCCCGATGCGCACCGAGTTTTTGCCGGTGGCAGGTATTGCGGCAGGCTCTTCCAAAACCTTTGATACCCTGCCGTATGCAAACCCCGACAAGGTGGCGGCAGCCGCACTCAAAAGCGCCGTCAAAGGCAAAGCTGTCTGCACCCCGCTTGCGTTTTTCAAATTCTATCGCATTCTCGCCAAACTCCTGCCGCATAACTGGCTGATGAAACTGAGCAAGGTGTAAATACATAAAAAAGAAAAAGCGCGGTGTTACTGTAAAATCTACTTGCGCTGTTCATGCTTTTCTGTTTTGCTGAAAGCAGAAATAAGCAATGGAGAGACGAGCATGAATTTAAAAGAAATCCGCGGCGGTGGCTATGCCACCGTTTTCGATCTCGACAAGGGCGCGAACTGCATCCGCTTGCGGCATGAGGGGCTAGGCGTGCGTATCCTGCGGGAGCAGGAGGATCCGAGCTGTGAACCGGACAATCCGTATCTCTACGGCATGCCGATTTTGATGTCAAGCAATGGTTCTATGATCTGTACCGTCCCAACCACCGTCCCTACGATCCCAAGGAGATTGCGCTTATCAAGAAAATGTGCAAAGCGGCAGATGACGATTTTGCACGCAAGCAGGCGAAATAAATATATATGAAAAAAGCAGGCTGCAACTTTGGTTGCAGCGTGCTTTTTCATTATCTGATTGAAGATCAGTTGCAGATGGTCTGCTCGGTGTCTTTGTCGAACAGGTGAATCTTGGTGTTCTCGATGACAGCGTCGATTCTGTCGCCGGGACGCGCGGTGGAAGCGGGATCCACGCGAGCGGTGATGTTGTAACCCTCGGTGGAGAGGTGCAGATAGGTCTCAGCGCCCATCAGCTCGGCAACGTCCACGTCAGCGGAGAATTTGCAATCAGCGAACTCTTCCATGTAGCGGGGCTCGTCATGCACGTCTTCGGGACGGATACCCATGATGAGTTCCTTGCCGACATACTCTTCCAGCACGTTGTCCTTGTTTTTGGAAGCGGGCAGCGGGATGCGATATTTGGTACCGCGAGTGTCTTTGGTATCCTCGGAACCGAATTCCACATAGAAAGTGTCGCCCTCTTTGAGCAGCACGGACTCGATGAAGTTCATCTGGGGGCTGCCGATAAAGCCGGCAACGAACATGTTGCAGGGCAGATCATACAGATGCTGGGGAGTATCCACCTGCTGAATGAGACCGTCCTTCATAACCACGATGCGGTCGCCCATGGTCATAGCTTCGGTCTGGTCATGGGTAACGTAGATGAAGGTGGTACCCAGACGTTTGTGCAGTTTGGAGAGCTCGGTACGCATCTGCGCACGGAGTTTCGCGTCCAAGTTGGACAGCGGTTCGTCAAGCAGGAAGACCTTGGGCTCACGGACGATAGCACGACCGAGCGCCACACGCTGACGCTGACCACCCGACAAAGCCTTCGGCTTTCTGTCCAGCAGGTGGGAGATGTCGAGGATACGAGCAGCTTCTTCCACGCGGCGTTTGATCTCATCCTTCGGAGTCTTGCGCAGTTTCAGACCGAATGCCATGTTCTCAAACACGGTCATGTGCGGATACAGAGCATAGTTCTGGAACACCATCGCGATGTCGCGATCTTTCGGTGCAACGTTGTTCACCAGACGGTCGCCGATGTACAGCTCACCGTCGGAAATCTCTTCCAGACCGGCGATCATACGCAGGGTGGTGGATTTACCGCAGCCGGAAGGACCGACCATGATGATGAACTCTTTGTCCTTGATTTCGAGGTTGAAATCGGACACGGCAGTAACGCCGCCGGGATAGCGTTTGTAGATGCTTTTCAAAGAAAGGCTTGCCATAATTTTGACCTCCAATTGTATTTACCGGTCGCCCGGTTATATTTTTACAGTAGATAGTATACCAACTTTTTCTACATTTTGCTAGTCGCAAATCATACAAACTTTTTCGAGTTTTTTATGTATTTTTTATAATGGCAAATTGCACAAAAAGTTTTCAACACCCCTTGAACAGCAAGGAAATTTCGTGTTTATCGAGTGAACGATATTCACATTCTTTCAATTCTTTATCCAGTTGCAGACCGCCCATGGAAAGCCGACAAAGCCAGTCAACACCGCGGTCTACGACACCGAACATGCGCTTTATCTGGTGGAATTTCCCCTCGCATATGGTAATTTCGACCAGTGGTCGTTCACCGCCCTCTAAAACGGTCAATTCGGCGGGCAGACAGTTTGTGCCATCTGCCAAAACGACACCTTCTTTGAAAGCAGCGATCTCCTTTTCGCCGATGGGGCCGTCCAGTATCGCGTGGTACCGTTTCATCACGTGATTTTTGGGGGATAAAATACGGTGTGCAAGGTCGCCGTCGTTGGTGAGAATAACCAGTCCGTGGGTATCCTTGTCAAGGCGTCCCGCGGGGAATATATCCTTTCTGCGATCTTCGGGGTTCAGCAGATCCACCACCGTTTTTGCCTTCGGATCGCGGGAGACGCATAAAATGCCGGCGGGCTTGTTGAGCATATAGTATACAAATTTCGAAAATTCCAGTTTCTTGCCGTTGATACAAATGACGGCTTTTTCGGGGTCGATCTTTTTGGCGGGATCCTTGCACACCACGCCGTCCACCGTTACCCGTCCACGACGAATAAAGCCGTCGGTCTCCCGACGGCTTTGCATGGTTTGTGAGCAGATGATCTTATCCAGCCGTTCCATTTGATGTATCCTTTGGTTTTAGGGTGACAAGATTCGAACCTGTCACGCCTGACAAGTAATAATTTTCCGTTTTTCTTGCCTCATCGTTTGTAATACGGCAGTATTACTGCACTCTTCGGCTTCGCCTCTCCGAAAAATTTTTAGTTTGTCAGGTCGAAGAGTTTCTCTTCGAGTCTTGTCACCTTAATATTTCCGGCACACCGTTTACGGTAATATCGCCGGCAATGATTGTATCTTTATACATGTATAAATGTGCGGTTGCAGCGCCGCTCCCGTGGTTTTTCACCGTGTAGGTGCGGTATTTCACTCGTTTGCCGAGATAGGGGGTGAGATCCTTTCCGGCTTTTTGCAGCAGTGCATTATAAGCGGAAAGGGTCTCATCCGGCTCATCCGGTAAACGGATTTCCCGCACGTCCCCGCCTGTGACCTCATATCCCAACGCTCGCAGATATGCGGCACCGTCTTCGGCAGTGGCGGCGGCTTGCGGTGCAGCCGTATCGGTAGTTTTCTGCGGCGTGAAAGCCAATGTCAGCACAATGGCGAGTAGCAGAAAAGCGCACACGACAGCCCAAAAAAGTTGCTTTTTGGTTGTTTTATAAGAAAATACGAACATGTGCAGCACCCCTTATATGATTGTATCCATATATATGAGGGCGCACGGACGATTATGCGGAGAAATAGACGCCGTACCAGGTGAGGAACATGTATACCGTCCAGATCTTGCGACTGTTATCTTTCTTGCCCGCAAAATGGGCGTCCAACAGCTTGACCAATTCCTTCGTGTTAAAGAACTGTTCTGCGTGCTCGGAGGTGAATGCCGCCTTGACGATATCGTAATATTTCTGCTGTTTGAGCCACACGCGAATCGGCACGGGGAAGCCGAGCTTCGGTTTGCTCGCCGAACTTTCGGGAATATGCCGCATAGCGGCAAGGCGCATGGCATATTTGGTGGTGCCGCCGCCGATGCGATGTTTGACAGGAATGCGGGACGCTACTTCAAACACCTTTTTGTCCAGGAACGGCACGCGCAGTTCGAGAGAATGCGCCATGCTCATGCGGTCGGCTTTGAGCAGAATATCACCGACCATCCAACGATTGATGTCCAGGTATTGCATGCGGGTGACATCGTCCTGCCCCTTGGTCTTCTCATAATATTCCGCTGTATAGTCCATGGGGGAGGTGGCGGGAATGGTTTTGAGCAGCTTCGCCTTTTCCTTTTTGGTGAACATATTGGCGTTGCCGATAAACCGTTCTTCGAGGGTTTTGGAACCGCGGATGATGAACGATTTGCCCTTTACATCCGGCAACAGAGATACAAGTCCCGCCGCCGCTTTGCGCAAAAAGCGGGGGAGTTTTTGATATTTCGCCAGCGAGAAAGGCTCGTGGTAGATGCGGTAGGCGCCGAACAATTCGTCGGCGCCCTCGCCCGACAGCACCACCTTGACATGCTCCGCCGCCAATTTGGAAACGAAATACAGCGCAATGCAGGCAGGGTCGGCGAGCGGTTGATCGAGATAATACTGTACCTGCGGCAAAGACTCCCAATATTCGTCTTCGGATATGATGTGCACGAAATGGTTAATACCCACCTCTTTGGCGAGGTCGGCCGCATAGGTGCTTTCGTTATAATGCCCGCCGTTATCAAAGCCGACGGTAAACGCCTTTTGCCCGCCGAAATAGGAGGCGACAAAGCTGGAATCCACGCCGCTCGACAAGAAACAACCAACCTCTACGTCACTGATGCGGTGCGCTTCCACCGAGTCGGTGAACACCTTATCAATCGCGTCCACCGCCTCGTCAAGGGTCATATTCTCATCGGGAGCAAACATCGGATCCCAGTAGCGGGATACGGTCACCTCACCGCCCTTAAACCACAGGAAATGTGCGGGGGGCAGGCAGAAAATGTCTTTAAAGAAGGTTTCATTCGGCACCGAATACTGGAACGAGAGATATTTATCAAGTGCTGCCTCGTTGAATTCTTTTTTTACATCGGGGTGGCAGAGAATGGATTTGATTTCCGAGCCGTATACCAATCGGCCGTCTGAAAGGCGGGTATAATGCATCGGCTTGATACCAAAATAGTCGCGCGCGATAAACAGATCATGGGTATGGACATTCCAAATGGCAAAGCCGAACATACCGCGCAGTTTCGGCAGTAATTTTTCGCCCCATTCTTCAAAGCCGTGCAACAAAACCTCACTGTCGCTCATGGTAGCAAAGACGTGTCCCGCCGCCAGCAACTCTTCTCGCAGATCGCGATAGTTGTAGATCTCACCGTTGAAGGTCAGCACAAGCGATTTATCCTCGTTGTAGAGCGGCTGGTGCCCTGCTTCAAGGTCGATGATGCTCAAACGGCGAAAGCCCATGGCGATACCGTCATCGACGTAATAGCCATCCGAATCGGGACCGCGATGGGTGATCTTTTCGGTCATTTGTTTTAAAAAGGTTTCTCTATCGGTGAGTTCACCGGTGAAACCACAAAATCCGCACATAGTTTACACTCCTAATAACGCGCTTGCGAGGGTAAGATCCTCCGGCGTGGTGATTTTCAAGTTTTCGTAACTGCCTTCTACCAGTTTGACCGGCTTGCCCGCTGCCTCAAACAGCTGACAGTCATCGGTAAGATCCAGTCCTGCCGCTTTGGCGGCGGCGAAGGCGACTTTGTACTGCTTTACGTCAAACACCTGCGGTGTCTGCACCTGCCATAACGTACTGCGCGCAGGGGTCGCGGCGACAAAACCGTTCTCATCCACCACCTTGATGGTATCTTTGACCGGCATTGCCGCGGCAGCGGCACCGTGCGCTGTTGCTGCTTTTATGACGCGGGTGATAATGGTGGGGGTGACAAGCGGTCTCGCGCCGTCATGCACCGCGATCATGTCGGTATCGGCAGGGAGGGAGAGCAGGCTGTTTTCAGCCGATTGTTGACGAGTGGCGCCGCCCTCGCAGATACCGCACAGCTTGGTGATGCCGTTCTCTGCGCATAACCGTTCAAAAAACGGCTTGTCCGCTGCGCGGGCAACAAGGAGAATCGCATCTACGGGGTCGGTATTCTGAAACGCTTTAAGCGTATGCAAAATAACCGGTTTTCCGCGTAAATCGGCGGTCATTTTGGAAAATCCCATGCGTGTGGAATTTCCTGCCGCTAAAATGACGGCAACTGTTTTCAAACGGCTCACCTCCTTAGAAATTTCGACGATTATATATCAGTATACGCCATTTCCAACAAAAAAGCAAACAGTTTTCTGTACAATGCTCAAAAAAGAAAACAAGGGGTTGTTTTTGAGGGATGCGGATGCTATACCGAGCACAAAAAGTGCGGTTCCCATGCACGTATTAAGGAGAGGTTTTTATGATTAAAGAACTCGGTTTACAGTTGTATTCCATTCGTGACCATCTGAACACCTACGATGAGACGTACGAAGCGTTGAAAGCCATCAAGGAGATGGGCTACACCGTGGTGCAGACCGCGGGCATGAAGATCTCGGCAGAGGAATTGGAAGAGATCACCAAAGAAGTCGGCACCACCAATATCGGCATCGGCGGCTTCTTCGGCAAAGATGCGGCGGAAGTAAAGGCTTTGATTGAAAAGGTCAACGCGTTCGCGGACATCATCTACGAGCATGGGTTCAAATTTACCTATCATAACCACGATCATGAGTTTATGAAGATGGATGGCAAGACTATAATGGATATGTTGGTAGAAGGTCTTGATCCCGTTAAAGTGTCCTTCTGTCTGGATACCCATTGGGTACAGCGCGGCGGCGGTGATGTGTGCAGTTGGATTGAAAAACTGGCAGGCCGTATCGATATTCTGCATCTGAAGGATACGACCGTTCGTCCCGGTCGCGTGCCTTATTATTGCGAGATCGGCGAAGGCAATATGGATTTTGATAAGATCATTGCGACGGCGGAAAAGGTCGGCGTTAAACATTACGTGGTCGAGAAGGACGATTGCCCCGGTGAGCCCCTTGACAGCGTAAGAAAGAGCGCCGACTACATTAAAGGGCGTTATATGTAATTCGTCGGAATTTTAAAAAAGTGCTTTACAAATCGCGAAACGTGTGATATAGTATGAAGGCTGCCGTAGAAACGGCGGCGCGATCCGATCACTCGGTCCGCGGCGTCTGCCCGTATGGGATTCACCACGACCCGGCACTGACGTGATACGGAAATATTAAAAGAGGTGAAAGACTATGATGTTACCCGAAGAGAAAACCGCGATCATGAAAGAGTATGCTACTCATGAAGGCGACACCGGTTCTCCGGAAGTCCAGATCGCAGTGCTGACCAAGCGCATTAAGGACCTGACCGAGCACCTGAAAGTGCACAAGAAAGACCACCACTCCAACCGTGGCCTGCTGAAAATGGTCGGTCATCGCCGCAACCTGCTCGAGTACCTGAAGAGAAAAGATATCAATCGGTACCGTGCTATCGTTGAGAAGCTGGGTCTGCGCAAGTAATTTGTAACATTGAGGCAGGTGGAAAACAGTTCCACCTGCCTCTCGTTGCATAGCAAAACCTTTATTTATCACTTCATCCATCGCGAAGGAAGGCGGATTTAGCAGTGAAACGAGCGTTGAAACGGTCGTTTCAGCGTTGGTTTTATTGCTAAAAACCGTGACCTTCGTAGAAATATAATTTTTTAAGGAGGCATTTTTATGTTCGACAACTACAGAGTATTCGAAACCACCCTCGCCGGCCGTCCGCTCAAGGTGGAAACCGGCAAAATGGCACAGCTGTCCAGCGGTTCCTGCATGGTCCGCTACGGCGAAACTTCCATCCTTTGTAACGTGACCGCTTCCGCGAAACCCCGTGAGGGCGTGGATTTCTTCCCGCTTTCGGTGGACTACGAAGAGAAGCACTATTCCGTGGGCAGAATTCCCGGCTCCTTCCAGCGCCGTGAAGCGCGTCCCAGCGAGAAGGCGATCCTCACCTCCCGTGTGATCGACCGCCCCATCCGCCCCTTGTTCCCCAAAGATATGCGCAACGATGTTTCCATCGTGTGTACCGTGATGTCGGTTGACCCCGATTGCGCACCGGAAACCACCGCTATGATCGGTGCTTCCATCGCCATCGCCATCTCCGATATTCCGTGGGACGGCCCCATCTCCGGCGTTGTTGTCGGTATGGTGGACGGCAAATTCGTCATCAACCCGACTGCTGAAGAAGAAAAACGCTCCGAGATGCATGTGACCGTTGCGTCCACTGCTGACCTCGTTGCGATGATCGAAGCCGGCGCTAACGAGATCGACAATGACACCATGTTTGATGCCATCATGTTCGGTCACGAAGCCAACCAGGAGATCGTACGCTTCATCAACAGCATCGTTGCCGAAATCGGCAAACCGAAATTCCCCTTCACCTCCAACGATCCCGCTCCGGAAATGTTCGAGGCGATCAAAGAGTTCGCGATCGAGAAAGTGCGTTATGCGCTGGATACCGACGACAAACTGGTGCGCGACGAGCGTTTGCTCCCCGTCTATGACGAAGTGCACGCGAAATTCGACGAAGTGTACCCCGAAGAAATCGGCAAGATCGACGAATGCTTGTACAAACTGCAGAAATACGTCGTGCGCCGCTGGTTGTTGGACGACGGCAAGCGTGTTGACGGCCGTGGTATCAACGATATCCGTCCTTTGAACGCTGAGGTTTCCTTGCTACCCCGTGCACACGGTTCCGGTATGTTCACCCGTGGTCAGACTCAGGTTCTGACCGTTGCGACCCTCGGTTCCTCCGGCGATGCGCAGTTGCTGGACGGTCTGGACGACGAGACCGAGAAACGCTATATGCATCACTACAACTTCCCGTCCTACTCGGTCGGTGAGACTAAGCCTTCTCGTGGCCCTGGCCGTCGTGAAATCGGTCACGGTGCCCTCGCAGAGCGCGCTTTGGTGCCTGTGCTTCCCTCTGTGGAAGAGTTCCCCTACACCATCCGCCTCGTGAGTGAAGTGTTGTCCTCCAACGGTTCCACCTCTCAGGCTTCCATCTGTGGCTCTACCCTCGCTCTGATGGACGCGGGTGTGCCGATCAAAGCGCCTGTTGCCGGTATCTCCTGCGGTCTCGTGACCGAAGGCGACCGCTTCATGACCATGGTGGACATCCAGGGTCTGGAAGACTTCTTCGGCGATATGGACTTTAAAGTCGGCGGTACCAAAAAAGGTATCACCGCTATCCAGATGGACCTCAAAGTGCACGGTCTGACTCCCGCTATCATCCGTGAAGCGCTGGACAAGACCTACACCGCGCGTATGCATATCCTCGATGATGTCATGCTGCCCGTGATCGCGGAGCCGCGTGCCGAGTTGTCCAAATATGCACCCAAAATGCTCAGCACCAAGATCGACGTGGACAAGATCCGCGAGGTTATCGGTAAGGGCGGCAGCGTGATCCAGAAGATCCAGGCTGAATGCAACTGTAAGATCGACATCGAAGAGGACGGCAGCGTGTTCATCTCCGCTCTCAACACCGAAGACGCGAAACGCGCTCTGATGGTGGTGGAGACTATCGCGAAAGATCCCGAGATCGGTGCTATCTACAAAGGTAAAGTTACCCGTTTGATGACCTTCGGTGCGTTTGTTGAAATCGCTCCCGGCAAAGAAGGTCTCGTGCACATCAGCCGCCTGGACGTCAAACGCGTTGACACCGTCGAAGACGTTGTCTCCGTGGGCGACGAAGTGATGGTCAAGGTGACCGAGATCGACGAACAGGGTCGTCTCAACCTCTCCCGCCGCGATGCGCTCATCGAGGTGGAGGGTCTCGTGCCGGAGAACACCGTGTCCGATGCGCCTCGTGCGCCTCGTCGCGAAGGTGGTTTCCGCCGCGACCGTCGTGACCGCCGCCGCGAGGACTAAGCTGTCATCGGCATTTACGATATAAACTGACTAAAAAAGCCGCTCCTTGGGGAGCGGCTTTTTTCTTGGATTGTGCGAAAAATGCACCACTTTTCCCGCTTAGATAACCTCTCGGAATGTTGCGGATAGATGTTGCACGATATCACTTGTTTAGCGCGGCTTTTCTCCGAAGATTACACAGCTTTGCGCTCAAAGCCGTTAACCCGCGAGCGGCATTAAAACGGGTAAAAATGTTGCATCATATCCTGCTTTGCAAGCAACTGAAAGTGTCGGCAAAACGGCGGGTGTCGGGCACTCACAACCGCCCGCTTTTTCATTTCCAAATTTCTCCTTTTTCAAAAAGATGTTGGCAAAACGAAAAAAGTATGTTATACTGTTTGGACAAATAGTTTTTAGTAACAACAAAGCGGGAGGAATACCCTCATGGCTGATTGGAAAAAGGTAGAGCAGGCGCTGGGCGACGACGCGCTGGAAGATGTTAAAAAAAGCGAGAAAAAGCCCGCGACCAAATCCACCAAAGGCGCGACAAAAAAGCCGTCTGAAAAATCGACCGAAAAAGCTGCACCTCAAGCGGATAAAAAGCCGAAAAACAAGGCTGCTGAAAAACCCGAGGCGAAAAAGACAGCTGTAAAAGAGGTTGAGAAAAAGGCGGCAGAGACGACTGCGCCCAAAAAGACCAAGGCGGAAAAAGACGCTGAAAAAGAGAAAAAGAAAAAGGAAAAACTGATTGCTTACGGCAGAAAACTCAGAGCGCGTGAGGCGGAAAGAAACGCCCGCGTGAGCAAATACGGCAATCGTCGCGGCAGATACAAGTGGGCAGCACCGGTCGGATTTTTGATGAGTTTGCTCGCGGTGATCGGTGTGATCGCCGTGGTTGCTACCGGCGTCGGTATGGTGCGCGATCTTGCGGATGATACCGTGCTGCGTGAGGAGATCTATTATTTCCTGCAACCGCTCACCACCTATAATCCCGTCCCCGATTTTTTGGATATCAACGAAGAGGATCATGACGCGTTGATGCGTGCAGCTGTGTGGCGTATTACGGAAGCAGAGCGTGTGCGTATGCTGCGCGAAAAAGATGATAACACTGCGTATGAGCTGGATAATAACGGCAGATTGATCGTGCCGGTTACTGAGGTAGAAGCGGAGTATAAATATCTGTTCGGCGACGCGGCTGTGCTCAAACACCGCACACTCGGCGAGGATGACGTGGAATACAGCGAGAGCAATTCCTGCTACTACATTCCTTTCAACTTCATCAGTTCCTTGCATCAGCCGGTCATTGATACCATTCGCCGCCGCGGCGACGAATATCAGGTGCGTGTCGCGTATGTTTCGGTGAACGATCTGGAAGTGGATGAGCATGGCAATACCGTCGATCCCACACCGGATATGGCTGACTTCACACAGATTTTCGTGCTCAAACGTGTGGATGGACATTTCACTGTTACCGCGGTTGGCTCGGAAGCGTAAAATCTTGCAAGAACATTAGGCGAAAAGCAGCGGATGCAGATTGTTCTGTCGCCTCTCCAAAATGTACTTGCTTTTTCATGTGCGTTCGTTTACAATGAGAACTGATAACGATAAAATTGAAAAAGGAGGCACCCCCTATGAGAAAAATTGCTTTGTTTCTTGTCTGTTTGGCGTTTGTGTTTTGCCTTGCGGCTTGCAAAAAGAAGACCACGGATGTTGACACCGCGACCACCACTACCACTGATACGGCTGCCGATGATACCACCGATGTAACCGGTGATGGTCAAGACGAGGAGACGGACGGCACTGCTGCGAACGATGAGCAAGTGTCGGTCGGTACTACCGCCGGTTCCAAGGATCAAGGAAACCAAAAAGAGGATAAAAAGACCTCTGCAAAAACGACTAAAAAACAGGCTTCCATCGATGTTTCAATAGAGGATCTGCTGCCGCCGAGTGGGGGCACGAGCAAGACCTCGCACGTTACCGTGACCGACAGCAAGGGGAATGCCGTAACTACATATGTACCGGTGACCGACAAAAACGGCGCTGTGAAAACCACCTATGTCACCGTGACTGACAAAAATGACAAACCGGTGACCACCTATGTGCCGGTAACCGATAGCAAGGGCACCACCAAGACTACTCGTGTACCGGTGACCGATAGCAAAGGCACCACCGTTACGGACAAAGACGGTGAAGTCAAAACAACAGCCGTGCCGGTGACCACCGGTAGCGTGGTGACCTCCGCCAGTGTGGTGACTACCGGCAGTGTTGTGACCAGTGCGATCGAAGTGACCGAACCGACCACGGAGGCTACTACCGAAGCCACCGAAACCACTACCGAGGCCACCGAAACCACTACCGAGGCCACCGAAACCACTACCGAAGCCACCGAAACCACTACCGAGGCTGCTACAACTACCAC
>JAZUAN010000036.1:0-10760 GCA_045638005.1 Acutalibacteraceae bacterium
AAAGAGAGCTCAATCACTACCAGCGCTTCGGCGAAGCCCTGGAAATCACCACCGATCGCCTCAACAGCAAAAACTACTATATTTGCAATCCTTCCTTTGACAAAGGTTGCGGAAAATAATGAAATAAAAAGCGAGCTGATAACAGTTCGCTTTTTATTTTGTCAACTTTACTCAAAAACTGTATTTTTTTCTTTACTTTTTATGTTTAGTGTGGTAAACTGTGAGACAGTTAGGTGCGTCATATCCATTATACTTTTTTAAGCGGTACCGCGATACCGGCAAGAGAATGAATGCTGCACACCTTAGCACAAATGTGTGCAATTATGCGTTTTAAAGACCTTGTCGGTAACGGCAAGGTTTCTTTTTATGTAAAGGAAGGCAAAGAATGCAGAAAAAATCTCTTTTGATGGACGAAGCAGATGTACGTCGCGCTTTGATGCGCATTGCCCACGAGATCATCGAAAAAAACAAGGGTATTGAAAACATACATCTGGTCGGCATAAAGCGCCGCGGTTTACCACTGGCACAGCAAATTTGTCAAAACATCGCGCAGATTGAAGGAAAATCTGTCCCATGCGGAGAATTGGATATTCACAGTTACAGAGATGACCTCTCACCCAATACGGCTGTATCTAATGCCCAACCTCTCCCCTTTGATGTAAATGATAAAATCATTGTACTGGTAGACGACGTTTTATATACCGGGCGCACGGTACGCGCCGCTATTGAAGCCATTTTTTCACTTGGTCGACCGCGTGCAATTCAATTAGCTATATTAGTCGATCGCGGTCACAGAGAGTTGCCTATCCGTGCAGATTTTGTCGGAAAAAACGTACCGACCTCGCATAGCGAGCGTATCATGGTACAAACACCGTTACTTGACGGTTGCACTTGCGTAGAAATTTGGCAAAAGGACGATAAATAACGCTTTGGCGTGATTTATAAAAATTTTTAGGGGGAAAAAACATGAAACTCATCTATGGCATCCAAGACAAACCCAAGTTCGGTCAGATGATCGTGTTCGCCTTCCAGCAGCTGCTGGCGATTTTGGCGGCTACTATCGCTGTTCCGGCAATCATCGGAAACGGCATGTCCGCTTCCGCGGCACTGTTCGGCGCAGGTGTCGGCACCATCATTTATCAGTTGTTCACCAAATTTAAGAGCCCTGTGTTCCTCGGTTCTTCTTTCGCTTTCATCGGCTCAATGTTCGCCGCTTTTGCGGGAGCTGCTTCTGCGCAAGTCGGCTTTTTTGGCCTCATTCTCGGTGCGATTTTTGCAGGTCTTGTATATGTTATCATCGCTTTGGTTGTTAAATTCGTCGGTGTTGGCTGGATTAATAAGCTGATGCCCGCCGTTGTTATCGGTCCCACAGTTGCTATCATCGGTCTTTCTTTGGCCGGCAACGCCATCGGCGATCTGCTCAAAGGTGACGTGACCAACGCAGAAAATGCTATGCTCGCTTCTCCGTACGTGGCATTTGTTTGCGGCTTGGTTACGCTGTTTACCGTTATTCTTTGCTCCACCTATGGCAAGAAAATGGCAAAACTCATCCCTTTCATCATCGGTATTCTCGCCGGTTATGTTGTAGCTCTTATTTTCACCCTTATCGGCAACGCTGCTGATATTGATGCGTTGAAAATCATCAACTTTGCTCCTTTCCAGGCACTGTTTGCTGACGGCGTAACCCTCAGTTCCTTCTTTGCTGTACCTGAGTTCAGCTTCGTTGAGGCTTTCAAAGGGTTGAAAGGTATTAATGCTGAATATATCGCAACCGTTGCTGTTGCGTACATTCCGGTTGCTTTTGTAGTATTTGCAGAGCATATCGCTGACCACAAAAACCTCTCCTCTATCATCGAAAAGGACCTGTTGGAAGAGCCCGGTCTGCATCGCACCCTGCTTGGTGACGGTGTCGGTTCTATGGTAGGCGCATTCTTCGGCGGCTGCCCCAATACTACTTACGGCGAGTCGGTTGGTTGTGTTGCTATCACCCGCAACGCTTCCGTATGCACCATCACCACTACTGCCATCATCAGTATGCTAATCGCCTTTGTATCTCCCTTTGTAGCATTTTTGGATACCATTCCCGCTTGCGTCATGGGTGGCGTATGTATCACCCTTTATGGCTTCATCGCCGTTTCCGGTCTCAAGATGGTACAGAAAGTCAATCTGGAACAGAACAAAAACTTGTTCGTTGTTGCTATCATCCTTATCTGCGGTATCGGTGGCTTAACCTTGACATTCGGCAAGGTGACCATCACCTCCATCGCCTGTGCGCTGATCCTCGGTATCATCGCTAACGTGTTGCTGTCCGCCAAAAAGGTTGAGGAAGACGCTGAATAAGTTTTCATTAAACCCACAAAAAAGCCCGCTGATGTTTCAGCGGGCTTTTTTATATACATTTGTGATACCACAATCATTTTTTCGCGTCATACCACGTTTTACCGACATGCACATCCGCGGTTAATTTTACAGCCATTTGTACCGCGTTTTCCATCTCTTCTTTTAAGATGGCTGCCGCCTTCTCCGCTTCTGCTTCCGGCGCTTCCACAATAAGCTCATCGTGCACCTGCAAAATCAGACGCGCTTGCATATTTTCCGTTTTGAGACGTGTATACACATGCACCATTGCAATCTTAATGATATCAGCAGCTGTGCCTTGAATCGGCATATTTCTTGCGACGCGTTCGCCAAAAGCGCGAGTCATAGCGTTGCCCGCACGCAGTTCAGGTAATGGGCGGCGTCTGCCGAGCAAAGTTTCTGCATATCCAACTTTTTTGGCGTGATCAATAAGATCCTCCATAAAACCGCCCACCGCAGAAAATTTTTCGAAATATCCGTCAATATAGGCTTTTGCTTCTTTATAGGAAACATTGATATCTTTAGACAGTGAATGTGCACCGATACCGTAAACGATACCAAAATTAACCGCCTTAGCTCTGGAACGCAGTTCGGGAGAAATCATAGAAAGCGGGATACCAAACACCTGCGAAGCGGTAATACTGTGGATATCCGTGCCGGTGTTAAAGGCATCTATCATGGTAGCGTCCCCAGCCATGGAAGCTAACACGCGCAGCTCAATCTGAGAATAGTCCGCATCGCACAGCAACATACCCTCCGCGGCACGGAAGAAGCGACGAAGCTCTCTCCCCACCTCTTGTCGCACAGGAATATTTTGCAAATTAGGTTCGGTGGAAGAAATACGACCGGTACGGGTTTCAGTCTGATTAAAAGAAGAATGAATGCGACTGTCTTCATCTATCACTTTCAAAAGTCCGTCACAATAGGTGCTTTTGAGCTTCGAATATGTGCGGTATTCCAGCAACATACTTACCACGGGATGCGCGTCACGCAGTTCTTCCAACACCTCTGCATTGGTAGAATACCCGCTTTTGGTTTTCTTTTTCGCCGGCAGGCCAAGGTCTTCAAACAAAGCTTGCGCCAACTGCTTTGGCGAATTGAGATTAAACGTATATCCAACAACATCATAAATAGTTGTTTCCAATGTTTTTACGCGCGCTTCAATCGTTTTGCCATATTGCTCGATATGTTGTGCATCCACTTCAAAGCCCAGGTTTTCCATGGAAGCAAGTACTTCAGCAAGCGGCAATTCCACATCCTGCAACAACGCATCCTGCCCTGTTTTTGTGATTTCCGCTTGTAACTTGTCCGCAGTATCGACAAAAAAAGCAATTTGCTGTTCTGTGGGCAGATCCAGCGGTATGGAGGTAGAGACCGTATTATATTCCTGTGCGAGGCGCGGCAATGCATAAGAAGAAGCCAAAGGATCCAGCAAATATGCAGCAAGCACTGTATCCATTACAAAACCGACAGGATTTTTTCCCATTTTCAGCAGTAATGAAAACAACGGTTTAGTATCGTGTGTTCTCTTTTTTATCGCAGGGTCGGTCATCATATCCAGCAACATCTCATCTGCGGGACACGCCGCCAAACGGTCTCCAAAAGCGATATACAGTTTTTTAACGGTGCCATTTTCGAGTGTATACAAGAAGTCAAACTGCTGATTAGTCCGTATCCAGTTTGTGGCATCCTGTAAAGCAGTTTCACTTTCCAGTTGTACAGCCGGCATTTCTGCGGGTTGCGCATCCTCAAAAGACAACTGTATTCCGTGTAATTCCAAGCGTTCGATCCACTTGAACAGTTCTAATTCGGTGAGCAAAGCAGCCAATTCGTTTTTTTGCATCGGCTGTATCTCATAGTGAGAAATATCGGTATCAATCGGTGCATCCAAACAAATTGTACCGAGAGCATAACTCATATACGCAGCTTCTTTACCTTCTATCAGCTTTTTACGCAAAGAATCTCGCATTTCAGCTGTATCGATCTTGCTGTACAGATCATCCAGAGAAGTAAAGGTATGCAGCAGATCAAGTGCTGTTTTCTCGCCTACACCGGCAACACCGGGAATGTTATCGCTGCTGTCCCCCATCAGCGCCTTGAGATCAATAAGACGCACAGGCGGCATACCGTACTTTTCCATGATTGCAGCGGGAGTAAACACTTGTGTTTCGGTATGCCCCGATTTGGTAGATGGCAACAAAACCGTTACTTCATCGTTCACCAATTGTAACGCGTCTCTATCACCGGTAACAATACTGCAAGGAATGCCGTTTTTCATAGCAGCGCGGGATAATGTGCCGAGAATATCGTCTGCTTCAAAGCCTTCTTTTTCCACAATTGCGTATCCCATCAAAGACAACACCTGTTTGAGAACAGGCATTTGTTGGCGCAGTTCCTCCGGCATACCTTTTCTGCCAGCTTTATATTCCGCATACTGCTGATGACGGAAAGTCGGCGCATGCACATCAAAAGCAACAGCAATATGATCCGCCGCGCTCATTTCTTTTACCTTTTGTAAAATATTCAAAAACCCGACAATAGCGTTGGTATACCGCCCGTCTTTTGTAGATAACAGTCGAATACCGTAAAACGCTCTGTTGGCGATACTGTTGCCGTCAACGACCAATAAATGCATGGTGTTTTCTCCTCTCGGGATGGAATGTATATATTTTATCATAACTCCCACTGAAATAAAAGAAAAAAGATAATTTTTCTTAAAAAATCGTTGACAGAGACGAAAACCGGTGCTATAATAGGCAAAGTCCGAAACGGACAACCAATATGCGAGGATGCTGGAACTGGCAGACAGGCACGTTTGAGGTGCGTGTGTCGTTGACGTGTGGGTTCAAGTCCCATTCCTCGCACCAAGCAAAAAGACCACCCTTTAGGGTGGTCTTTTTGCTTTGCTCGTCAGCTGTACGCAGAATTTCGCAAAGAGATTGCGTTCGGTTCATGTTCTCCAATCTCAATTCAAAATCGCGATCCCCGCATTCAAATACCCCGCAAAGGATACCCACAAGAGATACGGAATCATCAAGTATGCAGCAGGTTTCGAAATACGAAAAAAGCGAATGATGCATATTATTATGAGCGCCCAAAGCGCCAAAAGCCAAATAAAAGCAAACCAATACTGCTTAAAATTAAAAAATATAATACTCCAACAGAAGTTGAAAAACAACTGCAAAGCATACGCTTTCAAAGCACCTTCTATTTCACGTTGAGGCGCACTTGCTGTCAACACCAAATACGATGCAATTCCCATCAACACGTATAAAATTGTCCATACAACCGGAAACAGCCATGCCGGCGGCGATAACTGCGGTTGATTTAGCGTTGCAAATGCCTCCATGCTCCCCATGGAAATCAAAGCAGAAAGACCGCCTACGATCAACGGGATTGCTATGCATACCAACACTGTTTTCCACCTAAATTTCATACTATCAGCCCCTTTGGTTGCAGTATATTCGCCAAATATCCATTTATGTATGTCCGGTTGATTTGATTCCACGTATATGCTATACTGTATCAGAGGTGATCGGATGGCTATCAAAAGACGGTATATTGATGCAATAGCACTTACATCCCAACCGCAAACGAATTCCTATTTGCACACACTACCCGCAGTACAATATCTTCAACGCGAACAATCACTATCCTTTAACAGTGACATCACATTCTTTGTCGGCGAGAACGGCACAGGGAAATCCACCTTGATCGAAGCAATCGCCATTGCTTTTGGTTTCAATCCGGAGGGCGGCAGCCGCAACTTCTCATTTTCCACCAAAGCCTCCCACGCCGGTCTTTGGAAGCATTTGAATGTATTACGCACCGATTATCCGAAAGACGGCTTTTTTCTGCGCGCAGAAAGCTTTTATAATGTAGCTTCCTATATCGAAGCATTGGATGAAATCCCCGCAGCAGCACCACCGATCATCGAGGGATATGGCGGTATTTCACTGCACGAGCAATCCCACGGCGAAAGCTTTATGGCACTTGTGCAAAACCGTTTCCAAGGCAACGGTTTATATATACTGGACGAACCGGAAGCCGCGCTTTCGCCGGCAAAATTATTAACCTTACTGGCTGAAATCCACGCGCTTGTCAAGAAGAAATCACAGTTTATCATTGCAACCCACTCCCCCATTTTAATGGCGTATCCGGGCGCGCAGATCTTAGAATTTTCAGACATCGGTATTGAACAGGTCAATTACCATGATACAGAACATTACCAAATAAGCCGGAACTTTTTAGATAATCCCGAAAAAATGCTGAATATCCTATTAAAGGAAGAAGAGCTGAGTTAAAAACTCAGCTCTTCTTTTGCGTATTGATATACTCTTCCAAAATTGCTGCCGCGCTGCACACACATTTCATGCAAGGGCGCGCGTGATAAAATTTTTCTGTACGCTCAGACGGTGTACCACCTACTTCTGCATCCTTTTTTAGGATCTCTCTGCAAACAATCGATCCGTTTTCCGCACGGAACGCATCCGCCATATCTCGAATGCGCTTATAGTGTTCCGCTTTGACGGGACCGGTTTCCGGAGTAGCATACCCACACAGCATACCCGCCGCCATAAACATACCGCTGCAAGCGCCGCAAACCTCGCGCATTCTACCCATACCGCCACCAAAAGATGAAGAGATCTTCATTGCCGTATCAAACGGCATATCCATATCTTCGCAAAAGGCTCCGATTACAGCCTGCGCACAGTTATATCCATCCAAAAACAATTGTTCTGCTTTTTTTACATGATCCATGCTTCTCACTCCTTTTACCATCATATTGTATCATACCGATACATTTTTGACAAGAAAAAAGCAGCCGTTTTATACGGCCGCTTTATAGTATCCTTTTCAAAATAAACTTTTCTTCTTTTCCCAATATCGACTCATAGTAAAAGCGGGATCTTCGGTTTTTTCCTCTCCCAAAAACGCAGGCGGAACAAACGCCTCCGCCTCCATGACGGAGGAAAATTCCACCTCAGCATAATAAAAACTTGTTGGCGCACCCTTATCCACCAGGCTACATTCTAACCTGCGACCGTCCGGCAATAAAAACACCTTGAAATCCTTGCGTATGAGCGGCACTTCCAGCAACTCAGATAAGGCCTCAAATTTTTCGCCGCTAATATCCAACTCGACTTCTTTGCGTACAAGAGTACCTTTACTCTTGAAGCACAAACGATATCCAATGCCTTTTACGGTTTCTTTTTTTCGTATACGCACCACCGGATCGGCAGAAATGTATCCTTGCCATACGGTCGCTTGCTCTAAGAGCGGCAGTCCTGTCGGAAAGCCGTCTATCAAAAACTTTCTTTCAATCTCGGTATTTTCCATTTTTCTCCCCCATTTCGCTATTATAATAACACACTTAGAGAGAGAAATCATCCTTTTTTAAGAAATTTTCAGTTGCAGTCGAAACTTGTCGGCAATCATAGCGATAAACTCACTGTTGGTCGGTTTTCCGCGCCCGATGTGAATAGTATAACCGAAATAGGAATTGAGTACATCTACATCCCCTCTGTCCCATGCGACCTCAATTGCATGGCGAATAGCACGTTCCACGCGAGAGGACGTAGTCGCATGCTTCTTGGCGACCGCAGGATACAGCCGCTTTGTCACCGCGTTAATGATGTCATCGTCTTCGATCGCCATCAAAATAGCGTCCCGCAGGTATTGATACCCTTTTATATGCGCGGGTACGCCGATCTGATGAATGATCTCGGTGACACGCATTTCCAAACTATTGTTATCAGCGGTAACAGCGCGCAGATTTTTATTATCGGGATGGGATGTTTTTCCGCATAAGGTACGAATGCGGTTCGCCATTTCAGCCGCATCAAACGGTTTTAAAATAAAATAGTCTGCGCCACCCAAAACCGCTTCCCGCTCCAGATTCGGATTATCGAAACCGGACATAACCATAAACTGCGGCACATGCGCCAAGGATTTGGCGTATGTGTTTTTAATCACACCGATCGCATCTAACCGTGGCAAAAAGAAATCCAACATCACAACATCGGGATGGAGGGCACAGATAGCATCCACCGCCTTTTTGCCGTCTTTTTCTACCGTTTCCACTACCAAGCCGTTCTCGCGCATAATATTTGCGCAAGGCACACCGAAATGTTCGCTGTTATCCACCAATAATACTTTAATTTGCTTTTCCATCACAAGAAACTCCTTATTAAATTTGCCGGCGAATTCATATTACCATATTTTACCAATTATTGCAATAGTTTACCAAAACTTTTTCAAAAAAATTATTTTTCGCCTGTCGCAAACATAGAAAAGGACAGAAAAAGACAGCAAAAAAGCAGGTCAATAGACCCACTTTTTGCTGTGCCGCGTTTAAATCTTCCCGTGGTTTTCCACGAATTTTCTTATGTAATCGCCAGCGAAGCCTAAAAATTCTTCCAGCTTGCTACCGAACAATTTCAGTCGCAGTTCGCAGCTATACGTACCGCTGTAACCAATATCGTCCAGCGTATCAAACACCGCAGCGCCTTGTGCCGTTTCAAGCATGTTTTCCGCAAAGATAGCGTAGCCCTTTGTGGGGTCGTTGACGAGCACGTGGGGCACCGCGCCGATGAGTTTGCCGTCTTGGATAATCGGTGAGCCACTCACCAGTGTGTCAATATTATCGCCTTCATATTTGATAATTTCGGCAATTCGCGACATTTTATTATCTCCGTCTATATAAAAATACAAATTCTTATCTTTAACGCAATTATAGCGATGAAACATGTTAATGTCGAGATAAATTCGTATCTTTAACATATTTTAGGAGATGATAATTGTATGAAGATTTATGATTATGATGGCAGAAAAAATATTTGTGGCGAGCGGGTACATGAAGCAAGGCGAAAGTTAAAGTTAACACAAAGTGACCTTGCGGCACAGTTACAAATTGCAGGTATTATTATTGAACGTGATAGTATTTCACGAATAGAAATAGGTACAAGATTTGTAGCTGACTATGAGCTTCGTGAATTATCAAAAATATTAAAAGTAACAGTTAATTGGTTATTAGGTTTAGAATAACAAAAATGCAAGTCAATGATTGACTTGCATTTTTTGTTTACGAAACTTCTTTTAATTGTTGTTCCGCCACACCTTGCGCCGTTTCGAGCATGTTTTCCGCAAAGATAGCGTAGCCCTTTGTGGGGTCGTTAACAAGCACGTGGGTAACAGCGCCGATGAGTTTCCCATCTTGAATTATCGGTGATCCGCTCATCCCTTGCACGATACCGCCGGTGGCTCCGAGCAATTCGGGGTCTGTAATACGGATGACCATATTTTTTGTAGGCGAAGCATCTCTATAACGAATCTGTTCTATCTTAATATCATAGCACTCCGGCTCAGTACCGTTTATAGTGGTATAGATCTGGGCTTCCCCTTCTTTAACCTGCTGCTTTACGGCGACCGGCATCGTTTCAAATCCCGTATGCGGGATTTGTGTCAGGGTACCGTATATGCCTGTTTCTGCATTTACAGATAAATGACCGATAATAGTATCCGACACGGCCCCGTTCAAAGAACCCGCTGTTCCCGATACACCTTTTTCCACATCATATATTTCCGCAGTTACGATATCACCGGTTGAAATAGGTAATATTTCATCCGTATCCACATCGCACACCGCGTGTCCTAACCCGCCAAACACCATACTTTCCGGATCAAAAAAGGTTAACGTGCCGATACCAGCAGAACTGTCACGCACCCAAAACCCAGAGCGATAACGATTTTCATTCACCGACAGCACCGCGCGAAATTTCACCGTAAAAATCAGATTATCCCTGCGAATGCGTAAGCTAACCTGCTCACCCTTTGATTTCTCAATAAGATTGCGCAGCTTCTTATTGGTGCTCACGTGTTCATCGTTTACTGCGAGCACGACATCCCCTGCTTTGAGTCCTGCAATGCGCGCAGGGTTACAAGGTCCCGCCGCCGTATCCACATCAGAAAAGCCTACCACCAGCACGCCGTCTGTAAACATTTTAATACCAAACGGAATACCGGCAACCACTACTACCGGCTCCTCCACCACCTTTACGTTCACTTCCTTAACAGGAAAAACGCCGAATAATTCTAACGACGAGCGATAGGTAGAGCCGACCGCATCCGCTACGGTTGTTTTAATAGATTTTTCCGGAACCTCACAGGCCTCTATAATACCGTCCAAAGTCAATTTTTTACCGGCTGTAACGATGTATTGTTCCGGCATAGCATTACGATAATATATAATAACGCTCCACAATATTGCGGCAGCAAAAAAAACAAGCAGTGTAATTCCTCTGATACATTTTCGCATGATTTTAAAACCTTCTTTCCGTTTTTATTCTTGACCGAAACCAAGCGCGGTATGTTGGCAATTTCAGCAAAGTAAAACAAAACTA
>JAZUAN010000037.1:0-9431 GCA_045638005.1 Acutalibacteraceae bacterium
GGAATACCATTTGGTGTATGCGCTTTCTCCTAACGGCACAAAGGGTTTATACGTGTACGATACGGTGGAAGGTACCTTCCAGAGATATACGCATGTAGAGTCTGAGAAAGAAGTGGTTGAGCAGGAACCCGAAGAGCCGCAAGGCTTCATTGCGAACGTCAAAACATTTTTCATGAATTTGGGTTTGCTGCGCAGCATTTTAATTGGTGTGGGCGCTGCGTTGCTGATTGCCGCTATCGTGGTACTGATCGTGTTACTGGTCAAACGCCCGAGAAATTACAGACACTAAATATAATGAAATAAAAAAGCACCGCGCGGTCAACTTGTGACCGCGCGGTACTCTTTATTTACATATCTTATTTTTTCATTGCAATAGCGGCTTTAGCTTTTGCCACGATGTTTTCGGCGCACAGGCCGAAAATGGGCAGCAGATCGAGCGCGGGGCCGGATTTGCCGAAGGTGTCTTCCACACCCACACGCAGCATGGGGGTGGGTACGGTTTCGCACAGCACTTCTGCGACCGCGCTGCCGAGACCGCCGATGATGTTATGCTCTTCTGCGGTAACGATAGCGCCGGTTTCATTAGCGGCGGCGATAATGATATCTCTATCGATGGGTTTGATGGTCGCCATGTTGATCACGCGAGCAGAAACGCCCTCGTTTTTCAACTGTTCGGCGGCGGCGAGCGCCTCGCCCACCATCAAGCCGGTAGCGATAATGGTCACATCGTTGCCCTCTTTCAGGGTAATGCCCTTGCCGATCTCGAATTTGTAATCGTCATCAAACAGTACCGGCACAGCCAGTCTGCCGAAGCGCAGGTACACGGGACCGTCGATAGCGGCGGCGGCACGCACGGCTTTGCGTGCTTCGGTGTCGTCCGCGGGGTTTAAAATCACCATGCCGGGGATGGGACGCATCAGCGCGATATCCTCACAGCATTGATGGGTCGCACCGTCCTCGCCAACCGAAATGCCCGCATGGGTCGCGCCAATCTTGACGTTCAGGTGAGGATAGCCAATGGAGTTTCTTACCTGCTCGAACGCTCTGCCTGCGGCAAACATGGCAAAGGAGGAGGCGAACACAATCTTACCGGTGGTAGCAAGACCGGCGGCAACGCCGATCATATTGCCTTCAGCGATACCGGCGTTGATAAAACGCTCGGGAAACGCTTTTTTAAAGGAGCCGGTTTTGGTAGCAGCAGAAAGGTCAGCGTCCATGACGATGACGTTGGGGTTTTCATTACCGAGTGCAACCAGTTCGCTGCCATAGCTGTCACGAGTCGCGATCTTTTTTACATCAGCCATGTTAACCCTCCAATTCTGCCAGTTTGGCATCTAATTCCGCAATAGCGGTTTCGTATTCTTCCGTATTCGGGGCTTTGCCGTGCCAGCCGACGCTGTTTTCCATAAAAGAAACGCCTTTGCCTTTTACGCTCTTTTGAATGATGGCAGTGGGGCGATCTTTTACGGTTTTCGCCTCAGCGAGTGCTGCTTCGATCTGATCGAAATCGTGCGCGTCGATCTCAATAACGTGGAAGCCGAACGCCGCGAATTTTTCGGGGATGGGGTAGGGGGAGTTGACCTCCTCCACCGTACCGTCGATCTGCAGATTGTTGTTATCCACGATCACGCACAGGTTGTCCAGTTTCTTGTGAGACGCAAACATTGCTGCTTCCCACACCTGACCTTCCTCAATTTCACCGTCACCAAGAATGGTGTATACACGGTATTTTTCACCCGAAAGTTTTGCGCCCAGCGCCATACCCGCAGCAGCGGAAACGCCCTGACCCAAAGAGCCGGAGGACATGTCTACGCCGGGGATGTGCTTCATATCCGGATGTCCTTGCAGGATAGAGCCGATATGACGCAAGGTGGGGATAAGGTCCTCGGAGAAGAACCCGCGCACTGCAAGCGCGCCGTAGAGACCGGGAGCGGCATGACCTTTCGACAGCACGAAACGGTCTCTGTCCGCCCAAGCGGGATCCTCGGGACGAATGTTCATTTCTTTGGTGTACAGATATGCGAGCATATCCGCAATAGACAGCGAACCGCCGGGATGACCGCTTTTGGCATGATAGGTGCCGGTCACCACATGCTTACGAATGCGGGTCGCTACTTTTATGAGTTGCTTTTTCTCGAACGCATCCATTATGAAAAAAACTCCTTTTCTTTGGACTATAGGTTGAGTATAACACACTTGTGTTATTTAATCTAGTGCTAAAACATAAAAATACAAAAAATCTTCACAAAAATATCAGTAGACAAGTTTAAAAATCTTTGTTATAATACATGAGATATTATTTTTCGCAAACACAAGGAGGATACCATCGTGAAAATTTTTAAAAAGATCCTTTGCCTTTGCATGGCAGTCGTCATGCTGTTTTGCTGTGTAGGCTGTTCCACCCCCAAGGTGGCGATCACCGTAGACGGCAAGGAATACCCCACCGGCGAATATCTCGCTTACCTGCTTGATGCTTTCCAGCAGGCGTATGTCAACGGCGGCTTGTATTATTATGAGCAACAAGGGTATGATATCTGGTCGCAGACCTTTACCTATAAAGAGAAGTCGTTAGAACTTGCCGAATATTTGAAGGCGCAGACGGTGGATACCGTTATCCGTCAGAAAGCGCTGGAAAACATGATGAAAGAGGCCGGCGTAGAGCCCTCTGAGGAGACTACCAAGAGCGCAAAGCAGATGGTGGATTCGGCTGAGGAAAGTGCCCTGCTTTCTTTCGGCGTGAGCAAGGAAAGCTACGAGAAAATGTGCATGGCATACTATCGTAATGAGTTGTCGCTGTTTTTGTCCCGCTACGACAAAGATGGCACCACCCCCGTACCCGAGGAGGATATCCGCAAATATTTCGATGATAACTATCTGAGCTTTAAGATGATTTCCGTGGAAATGATGAAAGATGAAAAGGAAATGACCGCGGAAGAGCAGAAAAAGGTTACCGACGAGTTGCAGAAGTATCTTAACCTCTACAACGGCGGCAAATCCTTTAACGAGGTTATTGCGCAATACAATTATGACATCAGCACTTCCAGCGATAAGAAGTTAGAGACCCTCACCGATGAGGATACCCGTCAGGATATCGAAGTGAAGTCTCACGGTGATGCAAAATTCACCGATGCGCTCAAAACGGTCAAAGAAGGCGAAGCAAAGATCGTGACCTACAAAGCCGGCGGCAAGACCCTCACCGCAGCACTTATTCTGCGTATAGATCCCGAGTCGGGCAAGGGCTATGAAAACGCTTTCGCAGACAGCCGTCAGAGCGTTCTGCTCGGTATCAAATTCGAAGAATTTGACAAGGATGTCAAGGCGGTTGCCGAAAAATTGGAGTACACCCTTGACGAGCGCGCTTATAAAATGTGTGATCCCCGCAAGTTTTTGCAATAATGTCAAGACAACTGCGTATCGGCGGGAAATACCGTCATTTTAAAGGTATGGAATATCGGGTCTTATCCCTTGCAACACACAGCGAAACGTCCGAACAGATGGTGGTATATCAGCAACTGTACGGTGATAACGGCGTGTGGGTGCGTCCACTTTCCATGTTTCTCGAAACGGTGGAGCGGGACGGTAAGACGATGTTCCGTTTTACCGAGATTGAAGAATAAGAAACAAGACGACCGAAGAGCGCGGTCGTCTTGTTTTTTTCTGTTAAAGTGCGGTATAGTCGAAGCGAGTTAACCCCGTAATCGCCCACGCGGTGGTTTTTACAAGTAAAAAATACATTTTAAATCCATTAGAGTTCAGCTTTCTTCGACTATAGTGTTCACGAAAAGGGGGCGCATCCATGAAATTTGCAGATATCAACATCCGTGACCCATTCATACTGCCGTGTGAAGGTGTATATTATATGTATGGTTCCCGCGTGCGTACCGTCATAGACGGGGAGGGGTGGGGTTTACAGACCGGCTTTGACGCGTACGTAAGCAAGGATCTTGAAAACTGGAACGGTCCCAAATCGGTTTTTGAGGTCACTGAGGATTTTTGGGCGACCAAGGACGCTTGGGCGCCGGAAGTGCATTTCTACAATGGGAAATTTTATATGTTTGCCACATTTAAAGCGGATGATAAGTGCAGAGGTACGCATATCTTGGGGTGTGATACCCCTGACGGCACCTTTGTGCCGGTTTCGGATACGCCGGTTACCCCCGCCGATTGGGAGTGCTTGGATGGTACGCTGTACGTGGATAAAAAAGGAGAGCCGCATATTGTTTTCTGCCACGAATGGCTGCAGATCGGGGATGGCGCCGTTTGCGAGATGCAGCTGTCTCGCGACCTCAAACGGGCGGTATCCGCGCCACGCACCCTTTGGCACGCCTCCGCCTATAAAGAGGTGCAGGGTGTGCGCCCCGGCACGGTCACCTATGTCACCGACGGTCCGTTTTTGCTGCGCAACAACGCGGACGAGTTGTTTGCTTGTGGTCAAGTTTTAATAAAAACGGCTATGCTGAACTGATCTCCAAGAGCGATAACGGCGATATAGATGGCAACTGGGAGATTTTGGAACAGCCGCTTTCTTCGGAAAACGGTGGACACGGCATGGTGTTTAAGACATTTGACGGCGATCGTCTGTTCATATAAATGAAAATCAAAAAGACCAAGCTACGCTTGGTCTTTTTTCACCCTACAGATCGTCAGGATCCTGTTCCGGTACACCGCCGTCCGCGGGGGTGCCGGTATAGCTGCCGTTAACATCCGACGGCACGCCGTTCAAGCATTGATCCCGCATGATGGTATTTGCCGCCGCGACAATAGGATCGATCACATGCATCGGCTTTTTCTCTTTGCGTTCCGGCAGTTCTTTTTCTTTTCTTTCCATGCTATCATCCTCCGAGGGTAGTATGTGTGCTATTCTATAATTCTATACATCGCATTCAGCACCATGAAGTTGGCGGTGGCGCGGCGCATGGAATCCCAGTAGCCGACCCCCGATAGTCCGTATTCCGGCAGAAGCTGTAACCGTGCGCGGATGCTACGCGGATCTTCATACCACACCTCGTGCGCGCGTCCTTGCTCATCGGTGTAAAAGAAATAGGGGGATTGCGCTGTTTCATCATACTCGATTTGAGCACCGTACCGCACGGCGAGTGCCACCGCTTCTTCCAAGGAGACGGATCGCGCGCGGGACTGTCCCCGCACAAACGGCAGCGTCCAATCGTAGCCGTAGTTAGGCGCGCCGAGAAAGATTTTTTCGGCGGGAATTTCGGTCAGTGCATATTCCACCACCCGCCGTACAGAGGGCAGCGGTGCTACTGCCATGGGCGGGCCGTAGGTGTAGCCCCATTCGTATGTCATCAGCAGTACATAATCCACGGCGGCACCTACCGCGGCATAGTTGTGCCCTTGGTACAAAAGCCCCGGCTGATCGGCAGAGGTTTTAGGAGCGAGTGCGCTGAACAGCAGTCGATCGTTGGCATTCAACTGTGTGCGCAGTCTCGCCAGGAAATCGCCGTAGGCGAGCGCATCCTCCGGCAAAATAAATTCGAAATCTACATCCGCACCTGCGTATCCTTTTTCCTCCACCGTACGCACGATCTCGCTAATGAGCACGTCACCCTTGGCAGGGTCGGCAAGTACCGCGTGAGATAGCGCGTTGCTGAAAACGCCTTGTGCCGTCAATGTGGAAATATGCATGAGCGGTAGGGTGCCGTAATCCAGTGCTGTTTGCAACAGTCGCTCATCATTCAGTGGCACCAGCATCCCCTCTTCGGTAAAACCGTAGGTAAAAGGTGCCAAATAAGTGAGGTAGGGCAGCGTGCTGCGCAACAGATCCTGCGAAATAAACGGATACGCGTAGGAACTCGTTTGTATAAAATCTGTCGGCGTATCCGAAAAGGTGATGACCAGCGTTTGTCCCGGATAGATGCGCGGTGTACCGCGAAGTACGGGATTGTTGCGGTATAGCTGCCGCACGGTGATGCCGTAGCGAGTGGCGATATCGGTGACCGTCTCTCCAATCGTTACTGTGTGGGTCAAAGTGGCGGTCAGAATGACCAGCGCTTGCCCGACGGCAAGCGGGGTTTCCGCCATCAACCCGTTTTCTGCCGCGAGACGGGACAGCGGCACGCCGTATTGCGCGGCTATCGAAAACAACGTGTCCCCCGCTGCAACTACATGGATTTCCATTTATATCACCTCATGTAATTGTATGCGACGCGAATGAGGGAAATGATGCAGTATTGAAAAAGCAGGTTTGTTACTAAACAAACCTGCTTTTTAGTTTTTATCTCACATTGGACGCTTCGCCGCCGGGCATGATGTCTTCCACGAGGTCTCTCGCATCATCCATCATATCACCGCCGGTAGTGGAGGCGGTTTTCGGCTGATCGGCAGAGGTGGTGGTAGAGGAGGTGGAGGTGGTAGAGGTGGTAGAGGTCGTGGCTTTGGTACGATCGCCTACCTTGCCGTCATCACCGGTATCCTCCGCGCCGGCGCCCTCGCCGCAACCCGCGAAGAGAAGCAGCATAGAAAGTAAAATGCCGGTCAACAATAAAGAAAAACGCTTTTTCATGCAAACACTTCCTTTCCGGGGATGATTGTATTCCCCGCAATAGTATTTACAAAAAAGCGTCTTTTTCAAAAGGATTTTTATGGTGCAAGGGTGGTGTTAGCGGTGACAACGGTGGTCGTAGTTGTTGCGGCGGTGGGTTGGGTGAAGGTAAGATACTGTCCGCTCACGTATCCGATTCCCTCGCCAAAGCGGATCTGATACCAGTCGCCGCTTTTGCCGGTAATTTGTACCATTTCGCCGTAGGTGATGCCGCCGATGACTTCATATCCCAGTCCCGCGCCGCTGCGCACGCGCATGGAATCGGCGGTGATCCAACCGATTGAGGGCAGCGGTGCGGTGGTCTTAACGGTGGTCGAGGCCGTAGTGGTGACGGTTGTTTCATCCTCTGCGGATTGTACGCAGCCGGTAAAGGTCAACATAAAGATACTCATAATGACGATCAAAACCATACACAAGCATCCGGATCTCATCATAGTATTTCACAACTCCTTTTGCATATTCGGTTATTATATTTTATCACAATTACCATGCAAAACACAACTTTTTCGGCAAAAAAATATATAGGAATTTGAAAATCTCTTGCAGTTATGAATTTTTTTTGATATAGTAGAGAGGCAATCTGATTTGGAGGTAGCACATTATGAAATGTCCTTTTTGCGGATACGAGGAAAGCAAGGTTGTGGATTCCCGTTCTACCGATGACGGCAAACGCATTCGCCGCCGCAGAGAATGCTTGCAATGTATGAAGCGTTTTACCACGTATGAGATCATTGAGCAGGTGCCGATCGTGGTGGTGAAAAAGGATAAATCCCGCGAGGTGTTTGACCGCGCGAAGCTGCTTGCAGGTCTGCTGCGCGCATGTGAGAAACGTCCCGTTTCGCTCGGCACGCTGGAAAAAGCGGTTGACGAGATCGAGACACAGTTACAAAATTCGTTGGACGGCGAGGTTACCAGCACCCGTATCGGCGAATATGCCATGGAAAAGCTCGCAAAGATCGACGACGTGGCGTACGTACGCTTTGCGTCGGTATACCGCCAGTTTAAGGATATCAACTCGTTCCATGAGGCAATCAATAAGCTTCTTACCGAAAGCAATTGATTTGTAATTTTTTAAAAGCGGTAAAAGATTTTATTTTTTACTTGCCTTTTGAAAAAGAATGGTGTATAATACATCCGTTGTCTCAAAAGAGACGGCGAAAACACCTGCCGGTGTGATGGAATTGGCAGACGTAGTGGACTCAAAATCCACCGGTGGCGACACCGTGCCGGTTCGAGTCCGGCCACCGGCACCAAAAAAGAGGGTACCCCATCGGGGTACCCTCTTTTTTCGTTCCGATGGTCTCTTGAAATCCTCGATCGGCCTTATTTGTGTTCCTGTGGAACACAAATAACAACTTCCGTGGTGACTTGCTTGCTTCCACAGAATCGCAAACTTATCTCACCACGGAAGACGGTTCGAGTCCGGCCATCGCTCCCTTTGCCGAAAAAGACGGTTCGTAGTCCGGGCATGTCCGTTTTTTCGACACATCTTGACACTGTGGGCAGAGTGTAGTATACTAAATATAGTCCCCTGAGACAGGTGGATAAATTTATTTTGAGGAGCGATTTGTATGGTTTACAAGGCAGTACCCGGTCCGAAGATTGTTTCTATTTCTGGCGGCAATACTCGCGAGGCAACCGACGCCTTCGCCGGCCTCATCAACTCCGAAGCTCAGAATGGCTGGCAGTATCACTCTATGGAGACGATCACTGTTCAGGAGAAAACCGGTTGCGCTCTGCAGCCCCAGGTTGTTAACACCAACATCTACATGCTGATCTTCTGCCACGAGTAATTTTCGTGAGTACAGAGAACAGAGATACGGAACGATTAGATCATCCGCCAACTCCCCAGGAGTTGGCGGAGATTTATTCTCGTTCCACAGAGACGGATCCGCGCTCGATTTATTATCAGCGTAAATTGGTGCGCCCCAAATGGGCGGTGGCGCAACTCCTGCTTTATCTGCTCCTGCTGTGCGGTGTGAGCACTCTCGCCTATATGGTTCTGTGGTGTACTTTTTCTTTGCCGTGGTTGGCGGTGGCGGTTGCTGTGGTGCTTCCCTTGCTGGTGGCGCTGCTTTTGGCAAAACCGCTGTTGATTACGCTGGTTAAGACTTATCAGGCGCTTGCTCCTGCCAAAGTGCGCTGCCGTTGCCGCTACGAGCCTTCCTGCTCGGTCTATATGATTTTGGCGGTGGAGAAATACGGCGTGCGAAAAGGTTTCGCCAAAGGACTGAAACGCTGGAAAGGGTGCAAACCACCTAACGGCGGCTACGATATGCCATAAAGAAAAGGGACACCCGAATGGGTGTCCCTTTTCTTTTGGCGTTGATGATCTGTCAAAAATTTGCACTTTCTTGGGAGAATGGGAATCGCCCATTCTCAAGGGGTGGCAAACGACACTACGGCACGCACAGGCTACGAGCCACCCCGGCTCTCGATTGGCCTAATAGGAACACAAATTACAGCTTTTTCATCGACCCACCGTTTTGCGTCAGCACACAATCTCATCTCGATGAAAACGACGGTTCGTGGCCCGTTTTTTATGTTGTAAAAGCGGACACAGGGTGTTATAATGAAAACATATCCATATCAAGGAGGTTATCTTTTGTGAAAATCGAAATGTGCGAACAGATGGTACAATCGTGGCTACAACATATCAAAGGCTGTCAAGTGGTACAAACCAACTGGATGATTTCTCCGCTGCTGGATATCTCATCTCACCTTTCTTACGTCGATTGGTTCATGAAGGATATCTCGAGCAGACTCAACGCCGAAATCGATGCGGCAACTATGGCTGCCATGGCAATGGTGGGAGAAATTGATGCCGCCGAAGAAACCACGGATAGACAAAACGAGATGGCGGATAACGATG
>JAZUAN010000038.1:0-15541 GCA_045638005.1 Acutalibacteraceae bacterium
AATAGCAATACGCTTATTTACGTTAAGGATGGCGCAAAGCTTATCGTTGATGGAAACGGTACCATTGACTTGGAAGGTGTTTCCACTATGGCTATTTTTGCTCCCTACGGTGAATTGGTAATCGAAAACGGTACTTTCATCAGAGACGAAGTTACCTCTGTTACCAATAAAACAACCGGTTTGTTTATGGGTTGCAAGAGCACTGCTTCCAACGTAACCATAAACGGTGGCTATTTTGACAGCGGTTACTATGACGAGAATGCAGCCGATATTGAGGCTATTCTTGCCGGTACCAAAGAGTTTACCGAAACTTCGGATGATATTGCAAAACGCGGTAACTCTAAGGATACCAACAAGGTCAGAGTTGCACTCAAGGACAACGTATCCGCTTTGTTGAACCATTCCGGTTACGGTTCCTTTAAGATCTACGGCGGTACCTTTGTAGGTGCAAACCCTGCTTGGGGCGATGAGGGCTGTATGCTCCCCACTACTCCCAATTATCTCCGTCCTTGGTCTTACTATCAGGGAGCCCTTCTCGACGGTCAAGTATTCAATGCTGAAGGTATCGAAATTCCTACCGGTTACACCATCACCGAAGGCACTACTGCAGACGGCATACCCGTCTATACTGTAGATTACAATAAGTAATTACAGTCAATAAGTCCGTCCTATCCTCTTCGCGAGGATAGGCGGCAATCAAAGGGCATAAGCAAATTCTTGTGTCTTTTGATTGCCGTTGTAATCTAGAAAAAAAGATTTTCGGCAAAAATATTATCCCAAAGCGAGTTGATTCCAGATGTTACAATTTATTTTAGGCGCCTTGGTCGGTGGTTTTGTAGGTTTTGCAGTTTGCGCTATCTGCAATATGGCTGGCACCGATGACCGCACAGAAGCACCCAAAGTCAAAGAACCAGGAGATAGCGATGCCACAAGCAAATAACCCCGATACTGGGCTTTACCTACTCATTGGCATAGTTGCCGCATTTTTCTTAATTTTGTTGTTATTCGGTTTAGCCTCCTTTATCAACGACTTTTCTCAGGAACTTAAATACATAAATTGCGAAATTCGGCGAACTGATGGATCCGAGCGTCGTTATTGGATTCGCAAAAGGCGGAGATTGTGGTTATCCTTAATTCCGTTTGTGAAATATTAATCTACTTACAACAGAGGTTTTCTCTGTAGTGAGCGTGGTAATGAAATGTGTCTTGTCTTCAAACATTTTTACCTCGCGCTGCCCATTTTTCATAGATGGGCGGCAATCAAAGGGCACAACTTGAAGTAATAAGTAATAGTGAAGAGGTAATAGGTTGTACCTTTTGATTGCTGATGATTCTTTTCACTTTTGCAAGGAGGCAAATACATTGTTAAAAAACAAGATATTCAGACGATTAGCGTTGCTTGTTTCGTTGATAGTGCTTCTAACTTCTACGGTAAATACCACCTTTGGTTTTATCGTGACGAAAACGGACAGTTTGATAAACACTTTTGTTCCGTTTGATAGCATTATTAACAATCTTTTGATAAGCAAGAATGTAGAACACCCCTTTGGTGACGAATACGTAATACCCGATAATATCTCTTTTGATTTTAAGGTGGATTTCGGTTCCGTTTATGCAAACACCACAATTAAAACAACAAATGGTGATATTAATGCCGATAAAAATGGTTCTATTCAAATCACTGTAAAACCCGGAAAAACCTTTGCGGTTGAAGGGATTGATGCCGGTACAAAAGTAACCGTTACAGAGATACAAAAAGATGGCAGTGGCTTTACTGTAAAAGACGGAGCCTCTACAATGGAAGGAATCGTAGCCGAAGACGGCAGTTTAAAATTTGATTATGTGAACATCTATGCCCCGGCAAGCGTTCAACCTACCAATGTAACTGTAGAAGGCACAAAGGTCCTTGAAGGTCGCGATTGGCAAAGCGGAGATACTTTCTCATTTACATTAGAACAAAAGCAAAGCGATGAAAGTTGGACGGTTATTGGCACAAAAGCCGTTACTTATGATGCGGAAAACGCCGACTTTAACCAATTTGATTTTAGCGACTTGGTACAGGCACTCACATTTGACAAGGTTGGCACATACAATTTCCGTATGACTGAGGTAGTGGGTAATCTCGAAAATGTGGATTACGACAAGAGTGTTAACACATTTGCCATTAAAGTTACGGATGTGGATATGGATGGCAAGTTGGAAGTGTCCACTGTAACCGCCGCACAGAATGCATCTGTAAAAGAAATGGATGGCAAATATACTATAAGCGTGACGTTTAACAATACATTCATTCCGATTGTTCCTGATCCTGAAGATATAGCAGTAAAAATTGATGTTGATAAAACAGTCAAAAACACCGGTTCTTCTTCTATTGGTCCTGCCGGGTTTGAGTTTGTATTGGAAAATACAGTAAGTGACGGGAAACTGACTCTTAAAACAGATGAAAATGGTGACGCAGCATTCTATCTCCCGTTTACGGCTGCTGACGTCGGCAAAATGTTTACTTATAAGTTATCAGAAATCAATAACGGTATGCCAGGAGTCACCTATGACACCAAGGTATATGATATTTCTATAGCAATTACTTTGGGTGCTGACAACAAGTTAGTAGCATCCATCACGATGAATGGCGAAAAGGTTGATAAAGCGATTGCATCTTTCGAGAATATTTATCATACTGAGCTTCCTGCTCCTGATGACATATCGGTTGAAATTACGGCCAACAAAACAGTTAAGAATACCGGCATGGCAAAGATAGGACTGGAAGGCTTCGAATTTGTCCTTGAAAATACGGTGAACGATGAAAAGCTTATTCTTGCTTCAAATGTGGAAGGTAAAGCAATCTTTACTCTTCCGTACACTGCTAAGGATATTGGTAAGACATATACCTATACGCTTTCTGAGACTGATAAAGGTGTTGTTGGCGTAACCTATGATGCTACAGTTTACGCTATTTCTATTTCAATCTCTTTGAATGATGATAACAAGCTGATTGCCAATATTATTATGAACGGACAAATGATTGAAAAACCTGTTGTAGAATTTGTAAACACCTATCATGCTAATTTGTCCGATTTCCCTCAAACCGGAGATAATAGCAATATTACGTTCTGGTTCATTATGATGATTATCAGCGGTACAGCCTGTATAGTTCTCGTTCTTCTCGACAAGAGATATGCAAGAAAGAAACACTAACCCATATGAGAGAGAAATAAAAATGATAAATAAAATATCGAGGTTGTTTAAAAGTTTGCCATACATCAACGAACGAAAAAGAAAATTCTCTACGTAAATAATGCGCCTGTGGCGGAGGAATATGAGCATTGTGTTGTATGCGGCGCATTTTGTGGATGATTTCTTTAGCCTTGCTGCACCCAATCGCAACGGGCTTTGCTACCGCGATGAGATATTCTTGAACAGATTGCCGGCATACAGCTATTCCACCGCGCCTAAAGCAAAAACCCGCAGTTTGTTTACATGGGGACATCCCATCAACGATTACCGGAAATGTATCGAAACACTCGCGCGGCTCAAATTCAACCAAATCATTGTATGGAATGATTATCTGCCGATCAACGCAGAGGAATTTGTCGACTATGCGCACAGCTTCGGCTTGACCGTTGTTTGGGGTTATGCGTGGGGCTGGTTCCCGGATTGCACAAAGGTGGATCTGCAGAAGCTGGATGCACTCAAAGCAGAGGTTATTGACACCTACAATCGTGTGTACAAGGGAAAAGGCGACGGCATTTATTTCCAATCGTTCACCGAACTGCACACCGCCACCCTGCAGGGCAAGGTCATTGCCGAGGTGGTCACCGATTTTGTGAATGACACCGCTGCCGCTTTATTGGAAAACGAACCGAATTTGCTTATCCAATTCGGTCTGCACGCAATTTCCGTCAAAGACAACGCCGACTATCTGGCAAAAGTGGATCCGCGGGTGCAGATTATTTGGGAGGATTGCGGTATCTTCCCCTATGGGCATGATTTTGAAAGAAACGCCGCTTTGGAGCAAAGCGCGCTAGATTTCACCCACCTTGTTATCAAGCAGCGCCCCGGCGTACCCGTTGGCATGGTATTCAAGGGTATGTTAAAACAAGATTGGCCCAACTTTGAACATCAAGCAGGTCCTTTCATCCTCGGTCAATCTTCCGAAGCGGTCATCAAGAGAGATATGGAGATGTTTACCCCCATTTGGCGGTATCTGCAGAATGAATGGTTCAAAAACGGCGACCTCGCCCACACACTTGCTAATGCGTGTATAGAAGATGCCACCGCTGATCTCAATTTCTGTATTGCCTCCCACATTGCGGACACACCGTGGTATCCGCTGGCACTCTGCGCAGAGCTTTTCTGGGATCCCACACCTGCATATGAGGATATCGTGGCCAGGGTCACGAGAAGATCGTTTGTAGAGTTTACATAATAACAAAAAACAACCACCATAAGGGTTGTACTCTAAAGCATCGGCGGTTTTTTTGCGATTACTCGGTGATACCGAGGATGGCATATACAACAGCAAACATATTGTCGTTATTAAGCGCGGCACTCTCCGCCACACGGGCGGCGGCTTCTTCTCCCTCACCCATCGCAACTTGCATCATACCCGAGAGGTGCAGATACTGCGCTTTGCGCAGGCGTGCAGGTTCATCCATAAACGGAATGAAGAACGGGGTGGTGCCGAAATATCCGCTGTCGGTAACGGTCGGGTATTATGAAAATCGGTTTAGAGGAAATATAAGAATACAGCACTTGTCCACCTCTCTTAGCATATAGTGTTAGGGGAGGTGAATTTTTATGGCATTATGTGGCTGTAACAACAGATGGAACTGCACGAGTCTTGCTGTCATTGCCAGTGTGATCATTGGTGTTGTAACAGCGTTTCTGCAGATTACCGCGGTAGTGACGGTAACACCGATATTCTTGTGGGTCGTATTCAGCATTGCGATTGCGTATTTGGCGGTCACGCTGCTTGCAACTGCACTTATTCGCAAAGAAGCGGGAGGAGCTTGTCTATGTCCCGCACTTGCAGCACAGCTCATAGGTCTGCTCGGCAGCATTCTGTTTTCTATCGTACTTTTAGCAGTCGGCTTTGCCGCCACCAGCATCGTCGGCGCCATTTTCTTGGGTATATTGCTGTTCTTCTTCGCCTTAGCGGTAACCACTACCGCATGCGTCGCAAAGTGCTTCGCAAACTGCGGGAATTAAAAAGCAAAAGCACCTCGTTTGAGGTGCTCGATAGAATAACCGGAGTTGCGTTATCGTGTGTGCTAATTTCTTGTAAAACCCACGCAACTCCTTTGCGAAAATTCCGCATAGCGGAATTTTCAGGTTCTCCATCCATGTCACTGAGAAAAAGAAACAGACACCCGAAAAGGGTGTCTGTTTCTTTTGGCGGAGAAGGAGGGACTCGAACCCTCGCGCCGGTTACCCGACCTACGCCCTTAGCAGGGGCGCCTCGTCACCAACTTGAGTACTTCTCCATTTATAGCAGAACAGGTGCAGTGATCAGCTGTTCCGACCTATCAAATTATTTGTAAGAGATGGCGGAGAGGAAGGGATTCGAACCCTTGGCTCTTGACGAGTCACTGGTTTTCAAGACCAGCTCCATAAACCGCTCGGACACCTCTCCGTGGGATAACGCAGATAATGGTATCACTTATTTTCGCTTTTGTCAAGATGCGGAATGTAAATTTCCGTGTTATTCTTAAAAAGAAAATTATATTTAAAACTTTTCTCAAAAATATTTCCGCTTTTCTATTGACAACCGACAATATTTTCATTATAATAATCGAGCGCTTAAACGGCGCACAATTGAAAATGTACGGAGAGATGGCTGAGCTGGCCTAAGGCGCACGATTGGAAATCGTGTAACGGTTAACCCCGTTCGAGGGTTCGAATCCCTCTCTCTCCGCCAAAAGAAACAGACACCCTTTTCGGGTGTCTGTTTCTATTTTTGTCGTGAAATGGATGAAGAACCTGAAAACACCAAAAATATCACTTTAGGGTTTGGGCGATGTTTTGCGGTGTTTTGGCTTGCCAAAACCGGATGCTCGCCTTTGCATCCGAGCAAAACTCGAGGAACTTGCGACTTTGTTCCAAGTTCACGGTTCGAATCCCTTTTCAATTTTACATAAATATACAGGTTTATATTGCTTTTTACCTTTGCGTTTTATATAATAATATAGATAAACCATGATAAACGGAGGCATTCGGATGACAACACGCGTCAAAAGCAAAATCATTGAGATCGACCCGTATTTAGAGCCGTTCGAAAAAGAGATCGAACTGCGTACGACGCTGTATGCGCAGAAAAAGCAAGAACTGGTCGGCGACGCTAAAAGTCTTACGGAATTTGCAAACGGTTATCAATATTTCGGATTTCACCGCACCGCTGACGGCTGGGTGTACAGAGAATGGGCACCCGCTGCCCAAAAGGTGTATCTCACGGGTGATTTTAACGATTGGAATACCGAAGCTTGTCCCATGGAACGGCTGGAAAACGGCGTGTTTGAGGTGCATCTGAAAGGCAAAGATGCTCTTAGCATCGGGCAAAAGGTGCAGGCGATCGTCATACATAACGGACAGCAGTTGCGTCGTGTTCCGCTGTATGCCACCCGCGTGGTGCAGGATCCCGAAACCTATTTATGGTGTGCGGAACTGGAGGATACCCTTTCCCTGTACCCTTGGACGGACGAAAGTTTCGTTCCCGAGAAAACGCCCTTTATCTACGAGTGCCACATCGGCATGGCGCAGGAAAAAGGCGCTGTCGGTACATACAAGGAATTCGAGAAGAACATACTGCCTCGCATTAAAAAGCAAGGCTATAACACCATACAGATTATGGCAATCATGGAGCATCCGTACTATGGTTCTTTCGGCTATCAGGTATCCAATTTTTTTGCCGCCTCTTCCCGCTACGGTTCCAGCCATGAACTGAAATCGTTGATCAATACCGCGCATAAAATGGGCATTGCCGTTTTGTTAGACGTGGTACATTCCCACGCAGTCAAGAATACCAACGAAGGGCTCAACGAATTCGACGGTACCGTATATCAATTTTTCCATGAGGGCGAAAAAGGTGACCACAGCGCGTGGGGCACCAAACTTTTTAACTACGGCAAAAACGAAGTGTTGCATTTCCTGCTTTCCAATTTGAAGTACTGGATGGACGTTTTCCATTTTGACGGTTTCCGTTTTGACGGCGTTACCTCCATGCTGTACCACGACCATGGACTTGGAAGTGCGTTTAGCAACTACGATATGTACTTTTCCATGAACACCGATGTGGATGCGGTTACGTATTTGCAGCTTGCAAACGAGTTAATTCATCAATTCGATCCGCACGCGATCACCGTGGCAGAGGATATGTCCGGCATGCCGGGTATGTGCCTGCCGATAGCAGACGGCGGCATCGGTTTTGATTATCGGCTTTCGATGGGTGTGCCGGATCTGTGGATCAAAATGCTCAAAGAGTGCACCGATGACAACTGGGATATCGCCAAGCTTTGGTACGAACTCAACGGGCGGCGTCCTCAGGAGAAAAACATCGGGTATTGCGAATCGCACGATCAGGCTTTGGTGGGTGACAAAACCATCATGTTCCGCCTGTGCGACGCAGAAATGTATACAAGCATGAACAAAGCGAGCAACAGCCTTGTAATCGACAGAGGTATTGCGCTGCACAAGATGATCCGTCTGCTCACAGCCACCTTGGCGGGCGAAGGCTACCTCAACTTCATGGGCAACGAATTCGGACATCCCGAATGGATCGATTTCCCCAGAGAGGGCAACGGTTGGAGCTACCATTATTGCCGCAGACAGTGGAGCTTGGTTGATCATCCCGATCTGCGGTACAAGGAATTGAATGCATTTGACGCGGCAATGATACAATTACTGAAAAAGAATGACCTGCTGTCCGTGCCTGCTGAAAACAGGTGGATGAAACAGGAGGATAAAGTGTTGATCTACACCAAGGGTGACTTGGTGTTCATCTTCAACTTCCACCCCACGCATTCCTTTGATCAGTATTTCGTGCCGGTCGGAAAAGCGGGCAGATATCGTGTTGTGTTGTCCTCGGATGACGATGTATTCGGCGGTTTTTCGCGCGTGGATACCTCCATACGGTATAAAACCTTTACCACCACCGCAAAGTGGACCGGTTTCCATTGCTATTTGCCCAGCAGAAGCGCTATCGTTCTGAAAAAAGTAAGATAACATATCCATATTCCGGATATGTCTAACCACGGAGGAAAATCATGTCCCAGTTACAAACACTCAAACCGGAAAGCGTATTCGCTTATTTTAAAGATATCTGTGCGATTCCGCACGGCTCCGGTGATATGCAAGCCATCGCAACATATTGCATGGACTTTGCGCAAAAGCACGGTTTGAAAGCCGTAAGAGACGATGCTGATAATATCATCATTTACAAACCCGCCACCGTCGGCTATGAAAATGCCGATGCGGTCATTCTGCAAGGTCATCTTGACATGGTGTGTCAAAAGACCGAGGACAGCACCATCGACTTTTTGAAAGATGGGTTGGAAATATATGCAGATGGCGATTTTCTCAAAGCAAAAGACACCACGCTTGGCGCTGATAACGGTATTGCGGTTGCAATGATATTGTCCGTCTTGGCAAGCGACGACATCCCCCATCCCCCTCTCGAAGCGGTGTTTACCACCGACGAGGAAACCGGCATGATCGGCGCTATGCAACTGGATATGTCGCTTTTGCACGGCAAAAAAATGATCAATCTGGATGCAGAAGAGGACGACACTCTCACCGTTTCATGTGCAGGTGGCAGTGATTTTGTTATGACCGTGCCGGTATCCCGTGAAACGGTGGATAGTACTACCGTCACGATTTCGCTGAAAGGTCTCAAAGGCGGACATTCCGGCGTCGAGATAAACGCCGGTAGAGTGAACGCAGATATCCTCGCGGGCAGAGTGTTAAATCATCTGCACACCTGCTGTGATTTCGATATTATCGGTATTGACGGCGGTGATAAAGGGAACGCTATTCCAAACAGCTGCTGTATCCGTCTTTGCACTGCGGACCCCGCAGCCTTATTGACCGCCGCGGATACGTATCTGAAAGCGGTGAAAGAGGAGATCGCCGACCGCGAGTCACAGTTTGCTTTTGAAATATGCGAAGATGCTATGCGTACGCACAGTGTTCTTACCAACGATCTTAAAGAGCAGTTGATCCGCACATTGGTTTGTGCGCCCAACGGTGTGATGGACATGAGCGCGAGCATTGCGGGGCTGGTGGAAACCTCTCTTAATCTCGGCATCCTCAAAACCGAGCAAAACACCATCACCCTGCATTTCACCCTGCGCAGCAATAAAAACGCCGCGTTACGATTTTTGGAAGAAAAGATGCTGACATTTTCTAAGTTGCTTCCCTGCGAAGCTAAAATCTTCGGACAATATCCGTCATGGGAATTCAAAGAAAATTCCGCAATGCAAAAGCTGTTTATAGATTGCTATACCGCGCAGCGGGGTACGGCGCCCAAGGTGGAAGCCATACACGCAGGACTGGAATGCGGTGTTTTCGCTTCCGGTATTACAGGACTTGATTGCATCGCCATGGGACCCGCACTGTATGACGTGCACACTGTCAATGAGCGGCTAAGCATCTCTTCCACCGAAAAAACTTACCGCTTGTTACTGGAAATTCTGAAAAAATGCCAATAAGATTTGCTTTTTATATTAAAATATGGTATACTGATATGAATTTTTTAGTCATACCGCAAAGCGGTGTTGACGGACAGGAGAAAACATGGATAAACAAAAAGAATTTCAGCCGTACATCCCGGCTGAAAAGGTGACACCCGAAATTACTGTCACCTCCATCATCATGGGTGTGTTGCTGGCGGTAGTATTCGGTGCTGCCAACGCATATCTGGGACTCAGAGTCGGCATGACCGTTTCTGCGTCCATTCCCGCCGCGGTTATCGCGATGGGCGTCATCCGCATCCTCATGCGGAAAAATTCCATTTTGGAAAGCAACATCGTACAAACCATCGGTTCTGCCGGTGAATCCTTGGCAGCCGGTGCCATCTTTACGCTGCCTGCGCTGTTTTTGTGGGCAGCCGAGGGTAAGATGGACAAGCCTGACATTGTAGAGATCACACTCATCGCCCTTATCGGCGGTCTTTTAGGCGTGTTCTTCATGGTGCCGTTGCGCAACGCGCTGATTGTCAAAGAACACGGCACCCTCCCCTATCCCGAAGGCACCGCCTGCGCAGAAGTGCTGCTCGCCGGTGAAAAAGGCGGTGCAAACGCCTCCACCGTGTTCGCGGGCATGGGCTTTGCGGCATTGTTCAAATTCATCATCGACGGCTTGAAACTGGTCTCCGGTGAAGTGTCCCTGCGCGTAAAAGGGTATGCCGGTGAGATCGGCACGCAGATCTACCCCGCCGTCATGAGCGTTGGATATATCTGCGGCGCGCGCATCTCCTCCTACATGTTTGCGGGCGGTCTGCTCAGTTGGATGGTCATTATCCCGCTCATCGTGCTGTTTGGTGCGGATATTACAATGTATCCCGGCACTGAGGCTATCAGCACTATGTACGCCGACGGCGGTGCATCCGCTATTTGGAGTTCCTACATCCGTTATATCGGCGCGGGCGCTCTGGCGGCCGGCGGTATCATCAGCCTCATCAAATCGCTGCCGCTGATCGTCAAAACCTTTAGCGGCGCCATGAAGAGCATGACCGGTTCCGGTGCAGCGTCCAATGCACGCACCGAAAAGGATATCAATCTTAAAATCGTGCTCATTTCCATTGCAATCCTCACCCTTGCCGTATGGTTGGTACCCGCTATTCCGGTGTCGCTGTTAGGTGCTGTTATTGTTGTCATCTTCGGTTTCTTCTTTGCGACCGTTTCTTCCCGCATGGTGGGTCTTGTCGGCAGCAGTAACAACCCCGTTTCCGGCATGGCGATCGCCACCCTGCTGATTGCGACCCTCATCCTCAAGGTGACCGGTAGCGCAGGCTACGCCGGCATGAGCAGTGCCATTGCTATCGGTTCTATCATTTGCATTGTTTCCGCCATCGCAGGCGACACCTCACAAGATCTGAAAACCGGTTATCTGTTGGGCGCAACCCCGAGAAAACAGCAGATCGGTGAGATCATCGGTGTAATCGCCGCGGCATTTGCTATCGGCGGCACCCTTTACCTGTTAGACAGCGCTTGGGGCTTTGGCTCGGATCAGTTGGCTGCTCCTCAGGCTACCCTTATGAAACTCATCATTGAGGGCGTCATGGGCGGCAATCTGCCGTGGGGTCTTGTGTTTATCGGTGTATTCATCGCTATCGTGGTAGAGGTTATCGGTATTCCGGTGTTGCCTTTTGCCATCGGTATTTATCTGCCGGTACAGCTCAACGCTTGTATCATGGTGGGCGGTCTCGTGCGCTTGGTAATGGATAAGCTGAACCGCAAAGAGGAAGAAAAGAAAGCGATCGTCAACGACGGCATTCTGTTCTGCTCCGGTATGATCGCAGGCGAAGGTCTTGTTGGCATCCTGCTCGCCTTGCTCGCCGTGTTCGGTATTGATTCCGCGCTGGATCTTTCCGCGAAACTCGGTATCCCCACCGTTGTTTCCAACGTCGGCGGCATCGTGCTGTTTGCTGTCATCATCCTCACTGTTCTCAAATTCTCTCTTTGGAAAAAACGTGATAAGCAATGAAAAAGACAGTAACGGGTGAAAACTATCTGGATCGCAAGCCGTTGCGTAGCGTTGCGATCAACTGGCAAACGGACGAAAACGGTACTATTACCCTTTTGATCGAAAACAAAGGTGTCTTCAATCGCATCGCACAAAAGCTGTTCAAAAGACCCAAAATCAGCTATGTGCATCTGGATGAGATGGGCAGCTTTGTGTGGCCGCTGATCGACGGCGAAAGGGATCTGACCGCTATCGGTGTTCTTGTGGAAGAGCATTTCGGCGAGAAAGCGCATCCGCTTTACGAGCGTTTAGCTAAATATTTTGAGATACTGTACAGCTATCATTTCATAGAATGGAAATAATCTGAAAATGCAAATATCCCGGGCATCTCGTCCTGCCTTGTAAACGACAACGGTATTCTACCGTGATGCCACTGATAAAAACGCCACACATTCCGTGAATGTGTGGCGTTTTCTTGCATTGACAATATATGGTTATAGGTTTATAATGTGTGTGAAAATTTTGCTCTAAGAAGTGTTTTATATGGGATACCAAGAAGATCTTGCCCTTTTGATCGAAAAGCGTCAAGAGGAAATGAAAGATATTAGCGATAAAGTCTGGGAGTATGCGGAATCCCGCTTTGTGGAATTCAAATCTGCTAAACTGCAAAAGGAATATCTCGCTCCCCTCGGCTTCACCGTCACCGAAGGGCAAGGCGGCGCAAAGACCGCGCGGCTCTGCTGGACTGCCCCCTTTGGGACTTCTTACTCCCCGATGTACCTTCCGGCGGCTCCACCGATGTCGGCGACGTCAGCTGGGGCTGCCCCACCGGTTGGTTCCACGCGGCGACCTTAGCCGCCGGCACCCCCGCCCACGCATGGCAGACGGTAGCACAAGGTAAGAGTCCCGTGGCACACAAAGGCATGCTGTTCGCCGCAAAGGTACTCGCCGCCACCGCCTATGATTTCCTGACCGACCCCGAGCTGGTCAAAGCGGCAAAGGAAAACTGGCTCGAACATCTCGACGGCGAAACCTATCCCAACGCACTGCCCAAAGACGCAAAACCCGAAGTGTGGTAAGTACATAAAGTTGCATCTGCACCTCGTCGCTTAGATGCAAGCAAAGCTCTGGCAAAAGAGTCGCCAGAATGTCAACCTTTATACCCTTTAGAGGGGAATACAAAAGAAAGCAGGTAATGAAATGAAACAAAATCGGTTGGGATGGGGAATTTCCATCTTCACTTTGTCATTATCAACACTGGCGCTGATTTGTTCTATTATTTTTCTGATAATAGCAGGCAAACTTCCCTATAATACCACATGTGCTTATTTGGCAGGTTCTATATCAATCGTTTCTATCATTCTACATAGCATCTTTTTTATGAGAAAAAAACTACTTAATCCAATAGCCTCCCTATGTCTTTCTGTTTTGCAAATAATTCTTTCCTTTATTGGCGGAGTTCTATACCTCAACGCATCAGCATCTAATTTTTATTTCGCAAAAAATATACTATACACGAATAGCGGTTTACAGGTATTCGGTTTGATTGGTCTAGCAGCATCTTGGATAGCCATCATCGCTTATTTGTTCTCTCTTATCATGAGCGTAATTCGGATAATAAATAAAGATCGGCCAAGCGAAAAAGCAAGAATTCGCGCTCGTGAAAAAGCATACGAAAAGATTAATCAATACCACGATTACTTTCAAAAACAAATCATCACAGAAGAAGAATACAACCAAACTCGCCAACGTATTTTGGATGAATTGAAAGATAAAGAAGGAGTTGCCGCACTATGAAAAAAGTTTTAAAATCTGGAATAATCGTCTTCATAGTGTTTTTATTTGTATCTCAATTTAGTGCATGTTCATCCTTGGTTTTTGTGGATCGTGCAGATGATAAATTGGATAGTATCAAAAGCTCTGTAAGTGCCAAAGATAAACAAACAACCGCAAAGAAAAAAGCCACAACCGCAAAGAAAAAAGCTACAACCGCAAAGAAAAAAGCTACAACCACAAAGGAAAAAGCAAAAAGTACGACAGTCAAAAAACAATATACTACCACCATCAAAAACACAGAAAAAGATGTTACAAAATTAAAAACAACCGCACCTGAAAAAGTTACCACAGAAAAGGAAAATATCACCACTCTACAGAATAAAAAAACAGAGTTTCAGGAGAACACGGAAGAAAATATTACCACTAAAAAAGCAATAACGGTTACAACCCCAAAGACGACTGAGAGCACATATGATTCTCTTGAAAATGTTTGTCAGCACAGTCTGTGTGATAATTTTGTAACTGATTTTGAAAATTACTGTTCTGAACATAGATGTGCAAAAGAAAACTGCGATTATGAAAAAAACTTTTCTTCGCCCTATTGTTTGTTGCATAAGTGTTCAGAAGTGAATTGTGATAATTCCAAAAAAGACCTCGGAGGTTATTGCATAGAACACACTTGCAACGAGAATTATTGTACCCTGCGAAAAGCTTCCAACTCAGATTATTGTTACTCACATGGTTGCGACTCTGTGGGGTGCAAAAATGGAAGAAGCGGTTATGGTCAATACTGTGCCGAACATTCTTGTGCTAAGGATAACTGTTCTTTTGAAAAATCCTTCAATTCGGATTACTGCCTGTTACACGGCTGCCGGGCTGCTAGCTGCAAAAACGGTAAAAGCGGTTATGGCCAGTATTGTTCGGAACACACCTGTGCTAAAAACGGATGTTCTTCTCAAAAATTAACTTTTTCGGATTATTGTCTAATGCACGATTGATCGGTTTTCCCTATACCATAAACCAGCTTAAACTTACTTAATAATTCAAACAGCCGGTGCATCAAAAGATGCATCGGCTGTTTTTTGCGGTGGGAGTTTAATCCCCGCTCTGTTTATAAAACCTTATCGAGTGCTTCTCCCTCGCCCACATACACGGTTGCAGTCTCTTTGATCTCCTTTTGATACGGATTACAGCGGTCGAAAATCCCTACCGTCGGCATACCGATTTGGGTTGCCGTTTCAAGTGCCACCAGAGAATCCTCAAACACCCACGTTTCGCGAGTTGGTGTTTCGAAATGCGCTTGTGCCAACAAATAAACATCCGGCACTTCCTTGCCTTTTCCAAGCTTCGCGCAGGAAAAGATCTTAGAAAAATAGTGATCAATGCCACAGTGCTTTACAGCAATCTCAATCAAATCAGGGGTTGTCGCAGAGGCAATGCACATTTTTACGCCTTTTTGGTGCAAGCCTTCCAAAAGTTCCCGCGCACCGCTTTTGAGTTGTACTTCGGTAGAATAAAACTTTCTCAAAAGTTCATTGGTAAATTCATACAATTCTTCGCCGCTTGCCCCAAGCGCATAGTGCTCGTGTATAAGCTGCATAGCGGCTCTGAGCGGTACGGTACGCACCGCTTTATCGTCTGCGGCATTCGGCGCAAACGACGCACCGCCTAAATACTTCTCACCAAACGCTTTCCAAATGACCTCCCAAAGGAACAAGCTATCCACAAGCGTTCCGCCATATCGAAAACAGCACCCTTGATATGCATATACAACACCTCGCTTGGCGCTAAGTATAGCACATGTATTTTAAAATAGCAAGTTTCCAAAAAAGGTTGACATTTGCTATTTAAGTGTGGTATCATAACAACATTCGCTGGTTTAGCTCAGTTGGTAGAGCAGCTGATTTGTAATCAGCAGGTCGGGGGGTCAAGCCCGTCAACCAGGTCGAAACAGACAAGGGATAGGCCATGCCTATCCCTTGTCTGTTTTTAGTTGTTAAATGGACGCAGAAACTGAAAATCTCGCTGTGCGAGATTTTCGCAAAGAGGTTGCGTGGTAACACTTCAAATTCAGTAAACGAGAAAGCGC
>JAZUAN010000039.1:0-2392 GCA_045638005.1 Acutalibacteraceae bacterium
TCTGCGCCAGGTCAGAAAGGCGGCAAGAAAGCTGGTGGCAACCGAGAGCGTGCTTGGGATCAGGTTGGCGGTGCCAAGGGCGCGCAGAATGAAATAAAAGGCAACCGTCACACCAAGCGTCAAAAGCGCGGCAATTATCCAATCGCGCGGGCGCAGCGCGGACACCTGCACCTGACTTTTTTGCCCCTTGAAGGGGTGGCGCAGCCACGATACGAGAGAAAAAACAGCCATGGGCGCGGTCATGCCAAGGTAGGTGACCATCTCGCCATAGTAGGCAAAGGTCAGGGAAACGTAGCCGTATAAGAGGGAAAAGAGGATCATGAGCACCTGCCCTGTGGGGTTTCCCTTGGCGCAAAAGATCAGCGAGGTCACGCCGATCAGGGAAGCGATCAGCGTCAGCGTGTCCGTGCCGCCAAACGCGAAAAAGCAGACGAGAATGGCAAGGCAGGAGCAGGACCACAAAAGCCACTCGCCCAAAGAGAAATATTTGATCAGTTTTCGCATCACGAGCCTCCAAAAAAATAAGCATCCGCAGCGTATCTTCAAAGACCTAACGATACGCCTGCGAATGCAAAATGCATTCACCTCTACCCGGTGGCAGATGATATGTGTGTTGTGTGTATCAGTATAGCACGTTTTGCAGCACTTGTCAAGACAAAACGCGTTCTGCTTTACGCTCCTTCTCATAAGGATGTTTACAAAACTGTAGGGACCGGCGTCCTCGACGGTCCGTGACACATAAATTTCGGCAGAGATATTGTTTTCTCTGCCGATTTGTGTTATAATGGGGCTAACAGAAAGCCTCCCTTGTGTAAAGGTAGGTGGCAGCCGAAGGCTGACGGAGGGATTGTAAAAAAGCCCAAAATAGCAGGAAACAATCCCTCAGTCGCTAACGCGACAGCTCCCTTTACACAAGGGAGCCTATGGATGCGCTCGTGCATCTTTAGGGGTATGGGCTTTGCCCGATGCCCGCGTTGCAAGCAACACTGTAATACAAAGGCGAAACTGGCGATAAAACAGAACGATAAATAAGAATTTGACGAACAGTACATATAAGCGAGGTGTTAGGTATGAAGTATGAAATGTTGCTCACCACACCTGATGATGTGGAATATATGAGTGAAAAGCTGGATGCTTTTTACGATTCTATTGTCCCACCTTCTGAGCGTCCCTCTACTGAAGGCTATGTATTAAAGGTTTCTGACGAAAATGGCAATATTATCGGTGGATGTATTGCTTATGTGAACAGCTGGGACATTCTGCGAATCGATACTTTGTGGGTAGATGAGCATCATCGGAAATGCGGTCTGGGTTCAAAACTTCTTGAGAAAATTGAACATGTTGGCAGGGAGAAAGGCTGCTATCTATCAACGCTAGGCACTGGCGATTTTCAGGCCAGAGGATTTTACGAAAAAAACGGATATCAAGTATGCGGCACGGTAGAAAATTCTCCCAAAGGGCATGTTTCCTACTCTATGGCGAAACGGCTTGATTGTCCCTTTCTTGGAACCGTGTCCAATCATGATGATGGGAAATTGCATACAATCACATTCGGAACAGAGGAAGACGGCGATTTTATCGACGACAAGCTGGACGAGTATAATTGCTCCCATGCGACGCTTCCAAATCGCTATGAACGATTTGGCAAAAAGTTCGTAGACGAGCATGGTAACCTTGTTGCAGGCATTTTCGTCAGAGCTGATATCTATAGAACCGCAAATGGAACAGATGTCTGGGGTGCAGCAAATGTGAGTGTGTTGTGGGTCGAGGAGCGGTATCGAAATGAAAGATTCGGTTCGCAACTCCTTCTTGATATTGAACGAACAGCAAAAGAAAACAGCGGTGATTTCATTCTTTTGGATGTACTGGACTGTCAGGCAACGATTTTTCTAAAACATGGATATAGAATCGTCGGTGAAATCCAGAATTGTCCCAGAGGACATCGCTGGTATACTATGAAGAAACTCCTAGAATGACAATCATGTTGCCATATTCCAATTTGTCTGACAGATAAAGGGTGCCTTTTCTGAACGGATACACATGACAAAAACCCGCCCTGTGGTCGTAATCACAAGGCGGGTTTAATGTTTTACGCCTCTCGCCGTTTGGCGGTACGGAGTTTTTGAAATTTTCAGGCGGGGGACTTGTATTTTCGGGGAAAACGCGTTACAATAAGGATGAGATAACTGTTTGGTAACAAACAAATTGTGCGTCAAACGCAGAAAGAGAACGGTGTTTTGGGTGTATCGAGAGGTCTTTGCAAAACAGAATCAAAGTGAAAAAGCGCAGCCGTTTCTGCTTTCGGCGTTCCAAACGCTGCTGAAAAATACGGAAGACATGATTTTTGTCAAAACCGTGGATCTTGTCTATGCGGCGGTGTCCGATCTGTTTG
>JAZUAN010000040.1:0-18127 GCA_045638005.1 Acutalibacteraceae bacterium
CGATCCGACTTGATAGCTCTATCGCGCAGTATGTGTTGGATAAGCACTATGAGCGTAAGCATGGCAAAAACGCTTACTACGGACAGAAATAAACGTTTTGGCGGTGGTGGTTTGTGAAGATTACCGCCGCGTTTGCTTGTGTGTTTAAAAGAAAGATATATAAATATGTTCGAAACTTTCAAAGCGACCCTGTCACCGATGCTGGTGCTGTTTTTGTGTATCCTCATTGGTTTTACAGCCAAGAAGAAGTCACTCGTACCCGATAATACGGCGGCGGTGCTTGCCAAATTTGAAAACTATATTTTCGTACCCGCGCTGATCATCAATACGTTTATGCGGTACTGCACCGTCACTTCCATTGCAGAGCAGTATACGTTGATCGTATACTGTGTGGTGGCGTTGGCATTAGCGCTTTGCATTGCTTTGCCTCTTTCCAAAATGTTTGCCCAAAACGATGCTTATAAGAGAAATATATATAAATATGCCTTATCATTCGGTAACTTTGGATTCATGGGGAATGCGATCGTGCCGGCAATCTTTGGCGAAGAAATGCTGTATCCGTACATGCTGTTCACATTACCCTTGAATGTCGCGGTATATACGTGGGGCGTTTTGATACTTGTTCCGCAAGGACAGCATAAAGACAGTGTTTTTAAACGAATGCTCAATTCCACATTCTTGTCTATCCTGCTTGGTGCAACGTTGGGACTTACCGGTGCGGCAAAATACATTCCCGATTTTATAACCTCTACCATCGATAATTGCGCCGCATGCATGGGGCCGCTCGCCATGATTTTAACCGGCTTTGTGGTTGGCGGGTATGACTTTAAAACGCTGTTGAATAAAAGAAGCGTGTATATTGCGACCGCTTTGCGTCTGTTGGTTTTACCGGCGCTGTTTGTGGTTGTACTGCGACTCTTAGGTGCTGATAATACCGTCTTGGTATGTGCGCTGTTCGCGTTTGGCACACCGCTCGGTCTCAATACGGTGGTGTTTCCGGCGGCGTACGGCGGCGATACCTCTACCGGTGCCTCCATGGCAATGATCTCACATACGCTGTGCGTTGTCACTATTCCGCTGATGTACGCGTTGCTGACCTGTTTTATTTGAATTAGGTATAAAAATAAAGCGATACTGTATCCGTGTGGAAGCAGTATCGCTTTTACTATTATCGAATTTTGTAATTACCCTAGGGTAGAGCGGCTGCTTAGGATGACAATTTATAATTTCTGCTTATGTAAATTACAGCTCACCACGAAATTTGGTGGGGCATACTCCTACATACTGTCTGAACGCAGTGGAAAATACCAAAGGCGATATGTATCCTACCGACTTGGCAATTTCACCTACTTGCAGATCGGTGGTAGCAATCGGTGCTTTTGAATAGTATGAACATACGATGGATACGGAATTTTTGCGCGAATGCTACCGTCTTATTCGCGCGTGTGCACAGTTTTATACCCAAAAGATGCTGTATACCGACAAAGACGGCGGCGCGTTTGTGGGTAAGTGCACCGATCTGGAGCGCTTGGGCGCGTGCGTACAAAACGCTTTCATGACCTCCTGCGGTATCATTAAAACTTTGGAATGTCTTATATCTGCTGCGGATATTCTGGGAATAGACAAGGAATACCGCGACGAGTGCGCCGTATATGCTCAAAAACTGCGGGAAAGCTTGCCGCATGATGAGACAAAATATGTGCCGTACAGCGGATGTGAGGATCGAAGTATTGGCGTGTTCGCGGGGAAATTCCCCTTTAATGTCCTTTTAGGTGATGGTCCGTATCTATTGCCTGCATGGGAGGACTTTCTCGCAAACGAAAGTGCATTTGGCAATATGTATAAAGTGGGTAAACGAGTTTCCTCTTGGTATGCCTGTTGGAAAGCAGAAGCGTATGCCCGTATCGGCGACGCAAAAGAAGCGTACATAGCACAACGGCAGGCGCTGTTATCGCTTGGCGCTTTTCACGAAATGTACGAGATCAATGAGCCCGGTAGCGTTTTCCGCCCCTGGTTTACCACCGCGGCAGGTATTTATCTTTCTACCGTCAATGAAATGTTGATGCAAAGCGATGGCGAGAATATCTATCTTCTGCCCGCGTATCCCGAAACCGAAAAAGAACTTTCTTTCTGTTTATCCGCAAAGGGTGGCGCTATCGTAGAAGCAAAGATTTGTGACGGTAAACTTGCCGATTTGCGCATCACTATGAGACGTGGCCTCGCTGTGCGCGATTTCAAGGTGTATTTCCGAGGAAATAGTATCGGCGAAGTAAAAGCGACCTTTTAAAGCAGTTCTTAAGCAAGATGAGTGCTTCATAGAAATGTGGATCACTCATTTTTTTAGATGATAAAAATTTTTTATCCAACTAATTCAAAAAAACTATTGACAAGAGGAAAATAGGGGAGTATACTGGCAATTGTAAATTTTAGGATTTTAAAGCGATAAAGTATTTTGCTTAGAGGTCCAAGTAGAGGAGAGTATATCTTATGAAAAAAATTCTTTGTATCCTGATGGCAGTTGCTATGCTGTGCTGCCTGTGCGTCGGCTGTGGCGAAGCCACCAACACCGAAGAGGATAATGCGGCAGCCGTCAAAAAGATCGGTGTTTTGCAGTTGGTAAAACACGATGCTCTGGACGCTGCTTACAACGGCTTTGTTGATGGCTTGAAAGCTGCCGGTTACAGCGAAGATGCCGGCAATGTGGACTTCAACTACATTGTCACCACCGGCAAATCCGAGGAGTGTGCGACCGCTGCTGACCAGTTGGTTGCCGACAAGAGCGATCTGATCCTTGCGATTGCGACCCCTGCGGCGCAGGCGATCGTGAACAAGACCCAGTCCATTCCGGTTTTGGTTACTGCTGTTACCAACCCCGACGGCGATTGCCCGGCTGATAACATGTCCGGCACTTCCGACCTCGGTCCGATCGCACGTCAGGTGCAGTTTGCCAAGGAGTTGAATCCCGAGATGAAGACTCTTGGTATTCTGTACAACTCCACCGAGGCAAACTCCGTTTACCAGGCCGATCTCGCTGAGGCTGCTGCGAAAGCAGCGGGTATCCCCGTAAAACGCTATTCCGTCACCGCTGCTACCGAATTGCAGTCCACCGTGGAAGGCATGAAGGGTCAGGTTGAGGTTTGCTGGATCCCCACTGATAACTGCTGTGCATCCAACATGCCCACCATCAGCGAGGCTGCCAAGGCCGCCAAGGTGATGACCGTTTGCGGCGAAAAAGGTATGACCGATAACGGCGGCCTTTCTACCATCGGCGCTGTCGATTACTATGAACTCGGCAAACAGACCGCTGCTATGGCTGCAAAGATCCTCAAAGGCGAAGCCACCGTTCAGGATCTGGAGATCGAAATGCAGGAAGCCGGCGAAGATGCTGAGATCGTGATCAACACGGATGTCGCTGCTGACTACGTAATCCCGCAGGAGATTCTGGATAAAGCCACCAAGGTGACCACCGCTACTGCTGAGTAAATCATATAGCGAAATATACAATTAAACAAATGGCAGAGAATTGCTCTGCCATTTGTTTGCGCATATATAAACAAGTGAGGATATATTCATGGAAGCATTTATTAACTGGTTTGAAAGTAATATCATCACCGGTCTTGGTTTACAAGGCGCTGTCGCGCAGGGTATCATTTGGGGTATCATGGCGATCGGTGTGTACATTACATATCGACTTCTCGATTTCTCCGATCTGTCGGTGGACGGTACGCTGGGCTTTGGTGCAGCGGTGTCTGCTATCCTGATCGTCAAAGGCTGCGACCCGTATTTAAGCTTGCTGTTCGCCACCCTCGCGGGTGCCGCAGCGGGTCTTGCAACCGGTATTTTCCATACCGTGTTTAAAATTCCGCCGATCCTCTCCGGTATTCTTACCATGATCGGTCTGTATTCCATCACCATCCGAGTGATGGACGGTTCGGCAAACACGGCGCTGTTCCAATATGACCGCGTTACCACACCGCTTAACGAATTGCTGAAAAGTTGGGGCATGCCGGCTGATTCGGTGACCAATATTTCCGCGTTGATCATCGGCATTGTGTTTGCGGCAGCACTGATCGGCATTTTGTATTTCTTCTTCGGCACTGAAATTGGTACGGCGATCCGCGCGACCGGTTCCAACGGCAACATGTCGCGCGCTCTCGGCGTGAATACCGACATGATGAAGGTGCTCGCCCTTGTGATCTCCAATGCGCTGTTCGGTCTTTCCGGTGCGCTTATCGGTCAAACGCAGGGTGCTGCGGACGTGCAGGTAGGTCAGGGTGCGATCGTCATCGGTCTTGCCTCCATTATTATCGGCGAAGTGATCATGTGTCGCAAGGATCACAGTTTCTGGTACAAGCTGTGCGCCGTGATCGTCGGCTCGGTTATCTATCGCATTATTTATGCGTTAACTATTGCGCCGCTCGGTCAGAAACTCAACCTGCGCGCGTACGATACCAAACTGATTACAGCACTTATCATCGCTGTTGCTTTGGCGGTGCCTGTTATCAGAAAAACCTTGGCAGAACGCAATTTGCGCAAAGCTAACGATAAGAAATTTGCCAATGTGGGAGGTGTCGAAAATGCTTGAATTGCATGGCGTAGAGAAGACTTTTAATATCGGTACAGTCAATGAGAAAAAAGCATTGAACGGCGTGGAACTCACTATTAATGACGGCGATTTCATCACGGTTATCGGCGGTAATGGTGCCGGCAAATCCACTCTTTTAAACGTGATTTCCGGTGTGTATATTGCAGAAGCAGGTAAGATCGTTCTGGACGGTGTCAATGTCACCAACAAAAAGGAACATCAGCGCGCTAAAGATCTCGGTCGCGTGTTTCAGGATCCCATGATGGGTACTGCCGCTGATATGAGCATTGAAGATAACCTTGCAATGGCATTCCGTCGCGTTAAAAAGCGCGGTCTTAAATGGGGTATCACTGCCGCCGAAAAGGTGCAGTATAAAGAAGCGGTAAAAACCCTCGGTCTCGGTCTTGAGGATCGCATGACATCGAAGGTTGGTCTGCTTTCCGGCGGTCAGCGCCAGGCGATCACGCTGTTGATGGCAACGTTGCAAAAGCCGAAGTTGTTGCTTTTGGACGAGCATACTGCTGCCCTTGATCCCAAAACTGCGGCAAAGGTGCTGGATCTGACAGATTCTATCATCAGCGAATCCAAAATCACCACGTTGATGATCACCCATAACATGAAGGACGCGATCCGTCTCGGCAATCGCCTTATTATGATGCACGAAGGTCGTATCATATACGATGTTTCCGGTGAAGAAAAGCAAAAATTACAAGTTTCCGATCTTATGGAACTGTTCGGCAAAGCCAGCCAAGGCGAGTTTGCCAACGACCGTATGTTACTCGGTTAAATCAAAATCCCCCCACCCTTACTTCGGTGGGGGATTTTTTCATCTTCTTTTCCTTTTGTGTGCATAACTGCATATAAAGAGTTGCAATAAAACCGCAATATTTTTATGAATACTATTGCTGTATATGGGGAAATATGGTATTCTAAAATATGGGAACATAATTTTAGTAAAAGGATGGCAACTGTATGGATACTTTTGTAGAACAGATCGTACGCAAGAAAAAACAACTTATCGATTGGATGATTATTGTTGGCGTTTGTTTTGCTGCGCTTGTTGTTTCGTGGGCAATTTATAAGTTTATAAGTTTTCTGCTGCCGATGATTGTGTTGGTGGTATGGGGCGCTTGGTGGTTGATCACCAATCTTAACCGAGAGTTTGAATACAGCATCACTAACGGTGAAATGGATATAGACTGTATTATCGCGCAGCGTCGCCGTAAACGGCTGTGCACCATCACCTGTTCCAAGGTGGAGGCGTATGGCGAACTTTCTAAAGCGGATTTCACCGGTAAAAAGTTTGACCACACCATTATGGCTGCCCCTGCTGCAAATATGGAGGGTAACTATTATTTCTCGTATCGCAGTAAAAAATACGGCAGAACATTGGTGATCTTCCATCCGGACGAGCGGATGCAGCAAGCGTTTTTCAGCTCGTTGCCGCGTCTGATGCAGATCACATTGGAAAAAGAAATGAAAAAATAACGGATAAAAGGGGGTGCAAACCCTCTTTTTCTCCAATTGGAGGTGTTTTATGCTGGTTGCAAGCAAAGAACAGATCAAACAGATCGAAGCCCGTGCAATCGTTGCGGGACTTTCCGAAGAACGGTTGATGGAAAATGCGGGCACCGCAGCCGCGAGACAGATTCGCTTGCTCGCTGATAACGTAATGGAAACGGTTGTTTTGTGCGGTAACGGTAACAATGGTGGCGACGGCTTTGTCATCGCGCGAAAATTGGCGGAGCATGCCTATCCGGTCACCGTGATATTAACAGCGGGTCTGCCAAGCACGGCAGCGGCGGCAGAGTCCTATTCCAAACTTGCAGATATTCCTGTCATTTCCTTGGAGGCAGAACCGTACCGCGCAGCGGCTGCTGTATCCGGTGCCGCCATTGCGGTGGATGCTGTTTATGGTATCGGTTTTCACGGACAGCTTCCGCAGGCAGTCGTAAATCTGTTTGCACAGGTTAAGGAAGACGCTTTGCGCGTTGCCGTGGATATTCCGAGCGGGTTAGAGAGCAACGGAAAATCCGGTGATTCCAACGCCTTTCGTGCTACCGATACCGTTACCTTTATCGCAGCCAAGCCCGCCCTGGTTTTGCAGGAAAACAGTGGTGTGTGTGGTAACGTTCAGGTGGTATCCATAGGTATTTCCGAGGAGGAGATCAAGGCGGTTTTGGGACAGGATAGACTGACCGAAGCGGATATTGCCGCGTGCTTTACAAAACGTGAACCGGATAGCCACAAAGGTACCTATGGGCACTTGCTGGCGGTGTGCGGCAGCGTCGGTATGGCGGGGGCGGCAATATTATCCGCCCGCGCGGCACTACGCAGCGGTGTGGGGCTTTTGACCGTCGCGTTGCCGAAATCTATTTATCCTATTGTATCTGCAGCTGTGCCGGAGGCTCTCTTTTTGCCGTTGCCGGAAACAGCGGACGGCAGATTGCAGGAAACGGTTTTACCCTCTCTTTTGCGCGCGCTCAACGGAAAGTCTGCACTGTTGATAGGATGCGGTTTGGGTTGTTGCGCAGATACGCAGGTGCTGGTGTATGAACTGGTACAGCAAGCAACCTGCCCTGTGGTACTGGATGCGGATGGTCTAAATGCCTTGGCGCCGCATATAGATATTTTGAAAACAGCCAAAGCGCCGCTCGTTTTAACACCGCACCCCGGTGAAATGGCACGCTTAGTGGGTAAAAAGGTGGATGAGGTGCAGGCAGATCGCGTACATATTGCGACAGACTTTGCTCAAAACTATACCGTAACGCTTGCCCTTAAAGGCAATCATACGGTCATCGCGGATGCTACGCATACGTATGTCAATACCACCGGAAATCCCGGCATGGCGACCGGTGGTAGTGGTGACGTGCTTGCGGGGATGATCGCTGCCTTTGCAGCGCAGGGAATGTCTGCGCTGGATGCTGCGAAATGCGGCGTGTATCTGCACGGCAAAGCAGGCGATGTGGCGGCGAGCAAGCATTCACAACACGCGATGCTGCCGTCGGATATGATCGAAGAATTGGGCGGGCTGTTTTTGAATTTGGAATAAACCGAGGTTTATCTCTATGCGAAAAACAGTTGTGCTGCTGGTTTGCGGTTTGTTATTACTGGCAGGGTGTGTCGGGAAAGCGCCGCAGCCCGTAACGGTGAATTTCACCTGTGATTTTTTGGCGGAGTATGATCAAATGACTTTCGCGGGCGGCTTGACACGAGACATGGCCGGCACGTTGAAAGTGTCTCTCACATCTCCTGAGAGCTTGTCCGGTATGCAGTTCACGCAAACGGGTGAAAAGATTAACGTGACGCTTGGCAATCTAAACTATACAGTTGACACACAGCTGCCTCAAACAGCAGTACCGCACCTTATATCCAAAGCATTAGATGATATTTTTTATGCGGCACAAGCAAAAACGCTTGTCACTGAAAACGAACGTTTTACCGGCAGAGTAGGGGAATATGCGTATCACGTGGAGACCGATCCCGATACCGGTATGCTTTTGTTAATGGAATTTCCCGCCGCGGCGTTGTCCGTGCGGTTTTCGAATGTCCAAGAAACAGCATAACATATATTTCATTGTGAAATGAGGAATTGAAAAATGAAACTGAACTACAAGCGCACCTTCTTTGTCGGTCTTGCCTTTATGTCCATTCAGGCATTCTGGTACTTGTACAACCATACGGTGCCGTTGATGCTGAAATACACGTTTAATCTACCTGACGGCGTTTCGGGTTGGATTATGGCATCAGATAATGTGTTGGCACTGTTCTTATTGCCGCTGTTTGGTGCGTTATCCGATAAAACGCATACGAAACTCGGTCGCCGTACACCGTATATTTTGATTGGTACCGTTGTATCTGCTGCACTTATGGTACTTATTCCGTTTGCGGATTGGCATAAAAATCTGGTGCTGTTTGTGGTAGCGCTGGGTCTTTTATTGCTGGCAATGTCCACCTACCGGTCACCTGCGGTTGCTTTGATGCCCGACGTTACCCCGAAGCCCTTGCGATCCAAAGGTAATGCAATCATCAACCTGATGGGCGCTTTGGGCGGTATTGCCACCTATCTGATCATTGCGGTGCTATTGCCTGAGGTGGATACTGTTACAGGTGTGAAACCTGCGAGTTATACCTTGGTGTATGGCATTGTTGCGGGCTTTATGTTGTTGTCCGCTATCGTTTTGGTGATGACTATCCGCGAAAACAAACTGGTAGCGGAAATGCCCGCGGAGCCGGAGGAGACCGAGACGGTCGAAAGGCAGAAAATGTCCAAGCCGGTTATGAAAAGCCTTATTTTCTTGTTGCTTTCGGTAGCGCTGTGGTATATGGCATATAACGCCGTGGAAACCGCATATTCCCGCTTTGTGAAAGAAGAATGGGGTATCAGTGAAAATACCGGCGCGATCATGATGATTGTTGCCATGCTGGTGGCGACCGCCAGTTATATTCCGATCGGTATCCTTTCCAATAAGTGGGGACGCAAAAAGGTGGTTATAGGCGGTGTACTCATCATGGGCGGTGCATTCCTCATCGGTGTACTGATGTCGCTTTGCACTTCTCTCTCCGGAGCGGCGCAGGGCGGTGCTCCCGAATGGGTAAATGCGGTGATGCCTGCTTTCCCGTATCTTTCGTACTTGATTATGGGTCTTGTCGGTGTCGGCTGGGCGGCTATTAACGTAAACTCCTATCCGATGGTTGTGGAAATGAGCCGCGGTAGTGATGTCGGAAAATATACCGGGTATTATTATACATTCTCCATGGCGGCGCAGGTGTTAACGCCGATCTTATCCGGTTATCTGTTTGAAAACCTCGGGTATTGGACATTGTTCCCGTATGCGGTGATTTTTACGGGTCTTGCACTGGTTACCATGCTGTTTGTTAAACACGGTGATGTGAAAGCGGAAAAGAAAGGTTCGGTTCTCGAAAATTTTGATGTTGATGACTGATTTTGGACAATACTAATAAAAGCAGGAAAGTGAGGTGAGTGTATGACCTTTTCGGTGATTATGCCGGTGTATGGTGTGGAAAAGTATTTGGCAACAGCAATCGAATGCGTGTTGGCGCAATCGTTTATGGATTTTGAACTTATTTTAGTGGACGACTGTTCTCCGGATGCCTGTCCGCGCATTTGCGATCAGTATGCGCGAAAGGATCCCCGCGTGCGGGTCATACACAAGCCGCAAAACGAAGGTTTGGGCGAGGCGCGCAATACCGGTCTTGCCGCCGCTGTCGGTCGATATGTGTTTTTTATGGATTCGGATGATTTTATATCTCGCGAATTACTCAAAAAGGCATACGCGGCGGCGGAGGATACAGCGCAGATAGTGGTGTTTGGCTTTATTAGCCAATATGAGAATAAGGAAGGCGTCACTACCTGGGCGGAAGCGGTGACGCCGCCTGCAATGCGTATTATATCCGAAGAGGGGATGGGACAGGCTTTTGTGCGTCTCAGCCGCGCGCGGGTATTTCAGTATGCATGGAATAAAATCTATCGACGCGATTTTCTGCTTTCGACGGGTGTGACCTTTGAACGTACAAAGCTGATTGAGGATTTTCTTTTCAATATTGCTGTGTTTGAACAGGCGGATACTGTGTGTACCATCCCGAATACACTGTATTATTATCGTCATCCTACCCATGAAACGTTGGCGACGAAATATTCCCCCGACTTTTTTGAACTTTCCAAGCGAAAATATACTTTGGAAAAGACTTTTATACGCAAAAAGAATGCAAATTCTCCTGAAAATCGACAGTTTGTGATGGAGAATTATGTAAAGCATTTGCTATCCACGTTTATCCGTAATCGCGCGGCAAACGCACGGCTTTCCTTTAGAAAGCAATTATCTTTCATTCGTGCCGCGCTGAATGACGGTATGACAAAAGCGGTGCTGTATGTGTTCAGACCGGCAGGCAAACTGCGACTGATCTGTTATATTTTCCGTAAACGCTATGTCTTTTTGAGTTGGATTTTAGCCTGGCTTGGTGCTACGGCGCAAAAAATGAAAACAGCGGTGAAAAGGGGATTTTAAAAATGCGTCGGACGGATACGATGCGGTATTCCCTCCGCCTTATATACATCTGCTTTTTGATCGTATACATGGCAATTCGAGAGGTAACACCGCTGCAATTTCTTATCAATAGCGTCTACGTTTCCGGTGGTGTGTTTGTGTTGGGGTTTGTTCTCATTTTATGGGAGCTTGTTACCGATCAAACCTGTCTGCGCGGGCGTGGAGTAGACCTTTTGGTGCTGTTCACATTACTGTGCTGTATTTCGGCAGCCATCAACTACCGTTACGGTTTGGGCGGTAATATCAAGGCTGTCGGCGCACTGCTGCTGGAATACTTTTTATTGTATACCGCCGGCTTGAACCGTACTGAACAGCAAGTGAAAAGGGAACTGCGCACGATTGCTGCCACCTTGTCGGTGATATGGTGTGTGTTGGTGGTACTGTCCATCAACATGTATGTGTTTGATGTGGAATATGTTGTTAGCGGCAGTTCTCAGGGCTTCAATAGTACACATTTGCGTTTGTGGGGCATCTTTCAGGATCCTAACTATGCCGGATTTATTTCCCTTATCGCGGTGTATGCGGCTATGTATTTGATGTCCCAATACCGCAAGGTGTGGGTGTATGTTCTTTGCTGCTTGCAGATTGGTATTCAGTTTTGTTATATCGTTTTGGGTGGTTCTCGTGCAGCACTTTTACTGTTGATCGCTTCCGTTGCGCTTTTGGGATCGTATCTGTTTGTGCTGATGGCTAAAAAGCGGCTTTGGGATATTTTTCGTGGCGGGTTATTGACGGCGGGTACTGTATGCGTAGTGCTGCTGCTGTTTGTTGCCATGCAGTATATACTGCCGTTGTATAAATCGACGGTGCGCTATGTTATACCGGATAAAGCCGGTGTACAAGCTGTGTATGACAGATTGTACAGCGTAACCGACGCGCAAACGGTGGATAAAGCACCTGAACAGGTGGCAGATGAGGAAATCGACTTTATTCACCGCACCGACACCGAAAAGGCAGATGTTTCCAACGGACGTTTTGCGCGCTGGAAGGATACAGTATCTGTCTTTTTGAAATCGCCGTTGTTTGGTACTTCTCCGCGCAATGTATCGACTTTTGCCAAAGAGCACGCACCCAAAACGCTGATGGCGTTGTATGGCATAGCACCGCATAACGGATATCTGGATGTGCTGGTGGGCAGCGGTGTTCTCGGCTTTGCTGCTTTGTTTGTGTTTTTGTGCATGGCGGCGACAGTGCTGCTTCGCCGCTTGTTGCAGGAAACTTTTACACCGGAAAAGGCCTTTGCGGCGATATGTGTGTTCCTGCTTGCAGGCTCCGCTGTGTTTGTTTCGGATATCTTCTTTTTCTTTACGGCAGGTGCCGTGTTTTTCTGGATGATGCTGGGATATGCGCTGCATGCAGGCACCGCACCGTCCAGAGAAAGCTTGCTTTTCAGAATGTATCAAAAACTGTTTAAAAAGAGATAAGGGTAAACACGCATGAAACGAATTTTGGTGACCGGGCTGAAAGATCCCATGGGCGGTGTGGAAAGCGCCGTTATGGGATATATACGGCAATTTGACCGCACTGTACTGCAAGTAGATGTTGCAGTATTTGGTGAGGCTTTTTCGCTCAGCGCCGAAATTGAAGCGTGCGGTGGTAAAGTTTGGTACCTGCCGTCCCGCGTGCAGCAGCCGCAAGCATACCAAAAGGCAGTTGCTGAAATTTTTGAAAAAACGCGGTATGATGCTGTATGGTGCAATTTTTCCGGTCTTACCAATATTGATTTTTTGAAGGCGGCCACAGTCGCGGGCGTTCCGGTGCGTATTGCGCATGCACATACAGCGGATTTTGCGTGGGGGACGCCGCTGATGCGGTATGTTGTGCCGGTATTACACCGTTTAAATCAGCGGATACTACACCGCTATGCTACCCATCTGTGGGCATGCTCCGAGTCTGCCGCATTATTTATGTACTCGAAAAAATTATGTAATCGCGTAACCCTTATCCCTAATGCGATTGATACGGAAAAATTTGCGGTAAACAGCGAGGTGCGCGCGCGCATGCGTGCTGCGTTTGGGTTTGCCGATCATCCGGTCATTGTACATGTTGGCAGAATGTGTACCGCGAAAAACCAGAAATTCTTGCTGGATATTTTTAAATCTGTTTTGGCAAAGTGCGCGAACGCTCACTTGCTGTTTGTCGGCGACGGCGAGCTGCGAGAGGAGATACATGCCTATGCTGAGCAAATCGGTGTTACACACGCTGTCTCTTTTACCGGTGAGCGACAGGATGTAGCGGATCTGCTGCAAGCAGGGGACGTGTTCTTGTTGCCTTCTTTTACCGAAGGTTTTCCGGTAACTGTAATGGAGGCGCAGACGGCAGGTCTGCCTTGTGTGGTTTCGGCACAAGCGGTACCCGAAACGGTTAATGTAACTGATGCTGTTTGGTATGTTTCTTTGCAGGCATCGGCGGATGCTTGGGCAGAAACTGTGTTGGCGCATATTGCAGAGCATGTCGCTGACGGTGTACAGCTGGTGAGAAACGCGGGATACGATATCGTCCTTGCCGCTAAGGCTATGCAAACGTTTTTTAGCGGCAAAAGGGTGGGTATTGTCACTTTTCCACGTGCGCTGAACTACGGTACGGCTTTGCAGGCGGTAGCGTTACAGGCGGTGCTTGCAGCACGCGGCGCACAAGCGTATTTTGCCGATCACCATTGCGAAAAGATTGTAAAAGCGGATAAGCTTTTGGATATACGACAAATTTGCAATCCCAAATATACAGCCGCGCACTTGGTGAATTTCTCTACTGCGAGAAAACGCGCGCAGCGTTTTGGGGATTTTGCCGCAACCTATATGCGTTTCGGAACAGAGGAGGCTGCCGCTGCCGATCTTATGGTGGCGGGCAGTGACCAGATCTGGAATGATGCTATTACTGGTGAAGACGACTATTATTTCTTGAATTTCCAAAATGCACACACCAAAAAGGCTGCGTATGCCGCCAGTTTCGGTGTGGAAACTGTTCCGCAGGCGCAATATCCGCGTTTGCGTGCACTACTTGCTGATTTTGACCGCCTTTCGGTGCGGGAGGAGCAGGCAGCAACCATTGTGCAGAATATTTTGGGAAAACAAGTCCCGGTGGTACCTGATCCCACTTTGTTGCTCACGAGAGAACAATGGGAAACCTATATCAAACCTATGCACTGTGACCGTTACATTTTTGTGTACACTGTGTTTAACAGCGCAACACTTTGGGAATTTGCCGAACGGCTCTCCCAAAAAACCGGATTGCCTATCAAAACGGTGAGTTATTCGGTGCTGCATAAGCGGGCTGCGCAATATGACTATACGGCGGGACCTGCCGAGTGGCTCGGGTATATTGCGGGTGCTGCGTATGTGGTGACCAATTCTTTTCACGGTGTGGCTTTTTCGGTGAATTTCGAAAAACAGTTTTTTTATGAGTTGCCGCCTGCGGCGTCGGGTGTTGCTTCACGTCTGTCCCACATCACAGCCCGCTATGGGCTTGCACATCGAGCATTGGATGTGGCTAAAACAGACGAAGATATCGATTTTTCATCGGTGCGGGAATGTTTGCGAGAGGATCGCACTTTCGCACAGCGGTATATTGATGAGATTATGAATTTATAGGGTGATACATGTTGTCAGACAGAAAGGAAAATCTGATAAAGAACACCGCGCTGTTTGCGCTTGGTAATCTCGGCTCTAAGCTCTTGCAGGTTGTTTTAGTGCCGTATTATACTCGCGTGATGACCAGCGAGGAATTCGGTACCACCGACATTTTGCAAGCGGTGGTAGCATTGCTCATGCCGATTTTTTCGTTTACCATCTATGAAGGCGTTTTCCGTTATGCGATGGAACAGGATTTTGACCGCAAGAGCGTATTTTCCACAGGTGTGCTGATCTCGGGCTTGGGTGCACTGGTGCTGTGTTTGGTAGGTGCTGTATGCTCCATATTTTTGTCACCTATATACGTTTGGTTGGTGGTAGCTAATACGGTAGCAGTTATTTTCAGAAGCCTTTTATCGCAGTATACACGCGCTATCAATCGCATAGGGTTATTTACGGCGGACAATCTGCTGATAACCGTTTTTGTTTTGATGCTCAACTTCTTCTTTATTACAGAATTACAGTGGGGGATAGAAGGGTATATCCTCGGCTATACCCTCGCGAACGTTTTATCCTGCGTGCTGCTTGCAATTTGTCTGGGGCACGATCGTAAAGTGAGCGTGAAAAGCCTTGATGGCTTTTTGATGCAGGAAATGCTGCTGTTTTCCGCGCCGCTGATCCCAAATGCGATCTGTTGGTGGATATCCAGTTTTGCGGATCGTATTATCATCACAACGCAGCTCGGTGGTGCAGCCAACGGCTTGTACGCTGCGGCGCACAAGATCCCCAGTTTGCTCACCGTATTGGTAACCGTATTTTTTCAGGCGTGGCAGATCTCGGCGAATGAGGAATTTAAAAAGAAAGATATTTCGATCTTTTACACGGAAATTCACGACCAGATTTTTGCATCCGTGGCGTTGATATCCTCGGCGTTGATTTTGCTTTGTCGTCCGATTACCGATGTGTTTTTAGGCGCTTCGTATGAATCTGCCTGGTTGTATATGCCGGTGCTGTTGGTCGCGATGACCTTTTTCTCGTTTGCACAGTTTTTGGGCTCTATCTATTCTGCTAACAAGCATACGGGGATGGCGCTGGTCACCAATTTTGTGGCGGTGGTGGTAAACCTGCTGCTCAATATCGTTTTGGTGCCGAAAGTAGGGGTTCTCGGCGCCGGCATTGCTACCGCTATCAGTTATTTTGTGTTGTGGATGATCCGCGTAAAAGATACCCGTAAGATCGTGGAAATTCGCTATCGCAAGCTGCCGATGACACTTGCGGTGCTCATTCTCATCGGACAAACAGTGTTGATGTCCTTGGAGGTTGATGCGACGCTGACATACGTTATCTGCGCTGCGGGTACGCTGTTGCTCATCGTGCTGTTTTGGAAAACCTTTGCGGGATTGTTTCGTTTTATCGGAAAACTGTTTAAAAAAATCGCCGGATATGGAGCTGGATGATGGAAAGGGTATACAATACAAAATTTGAGTGTTGCGGCTGCACCTTGTGTGCGGAAAAATGCCCGACCGATGCGATTGATATGGAAATGACCGATGGTTTCGCGTATCCGGTTATTGACTTTAAAAAGTGCATCGATTGCGGGCTTTGTCGGCGCGTGTGCGTGATACAGCATCCGTTTGAGGGTGCAGTATCTACGGCAGATGCGTTCGCGGGTGTGGCCTTGGATGAGCAGGTGCGCATGAAAAGCTCGTCGGGCGGCGCTTTTACTGTGCTTTCTGATGCGATTTTACAGCAGGATGGCGCGGTTTGCGGTGCGATTTTCGATGACCTTATGCAGGTACGGCACACTGTCACAGAAGCGATAACCGAACGCGACAAAATGCGCGGTTCAAAGTATGTGCAAAGTGATATGACCGGTGTGTATGCACAGTTGGAAACGGTGTTAAAAGCGGGCAAAAAGGTGCTGTACACCGGTAATCCTTGTACGGTAGCGGCGGTAAAGCGGCGATTTGAAAAGTATGCCGATCAATTGTATACGATTGATCTCATTTGCCACGGTGTGCCTTCACCCGAGGTGTGGCGCGGGTATATTGCTTATATCGAAAGGTTGTACGGTAAAAGTGTGACCGACTATTCTTTCCGTGATAAACAAAACGGCTGGCGGGATTATCATGCGGTGGTCACCTTTTCGGACGGTACAACCGCCAAGGATACCGACGCTGTCAATAGCTTTGTCGAACTGTTCCGTTATGACCTGTGTTTGCGTCCGTCTTGTACGGCATGCCCGTATGCGGATATGAAGAGGGAAGGAGATATCACCCTCGGAGATTTTTGGGGTGTGGAAAAAGTGTTCCCCTCTATGGATGATAATAAAGGTGTTTCTGCTATCTTGATCAATACCGAAAAAGGCAAGGTGTTGCTTTCTGTTCTGCAGGAAAAAATGCAGTTACGCCCTTGTACCGCGGAGGATATCGCGGTGGGACAGAGCAATATGCGCCATCCTTCAAAAGCCTCTGTAAAGGCAAGTGCCTTTTCACGCGATCTGCGTGTATTACCGTTTGAAAAAGTATTGAAAAAGTACACCCGCGTCGGGCATAAGCGGCGGATGCTTGATGGCATAAAAAAGATTTTACGAAAATGACCGCGGCGCATACTGCGGTCATTCATATTTTCACTTGACAAAGCGAGAGGTATTTGCTAATATGAAAGAACAAATGTTCTTTCGCGGAAAAGGAGGGGTGGTCGTGCAGAAGGACAGAGTGATCTTGCATTGTGATTGCAACAGTTTTTTTGCTTCGGTTGAAATGGTGCGCGACCCGTCCCTGCGGGATGTGCCTATGGCGGTGTGTGGTGATCCGGAAAACCGTCACGGCATCATTTTGGCAAAAAACGAATTGGCGAAAGCGGCAGGCGTGGTGACCGCGGAAACGATATGGAAAGCACAGCGCAAGTGCCCGGGTCTTAGACTGGTGATGCCGCATCATGATGAATACGCGGCGTATTCCGAACGGGTCAATGCGATCTACGCTCGCTATACAGACATGGTGGAGTCGTTTGGTATAGATGAGTCGTGGCTGGATGTGACGGGTAGCCAAAAATTGTTTGGCAGTGGCAGGGAGATTGCCGATCGTTTGCGCCGCGAAGTAAAAACGGAAACAGGTCTTTCCATCTCGGTGGGAGTTTCCTTTAATAAGGTGTTTGCAAAGCTTGGTAGCGATTATAAAAAGCCGGATGCTACCACCGAGATCACCCGAGAGAATATGCACCGCATTGTATACCCGCTGCCGGTAGATACCTTGTTATACGTCGGCGGCGCGGTGCGCAAAGGTTTAGAAAAAATGATGATCCGCACAATCGGTGATTTGGCGGCGGCGGATCGCGCGGTGCTGCGCTCCACGTTTGGAAAAGCGGGAGAGATGCTATCTATTTACGCGCGCGGCGAGGATACCGATCCGGTGCGTCGTATTGATGATGAACGCGAAGTGAAATCGGTGGGAAACGGCATGACCTTCCGCCATGATCTGACCAGTGAAGAAGAGATGTATACTGCCATTTGTATGCTGTCCGACTCGGTTGCGGCGCGCCTGAGAAAACGCGGACTTTTCTGTCGTACGGTACAGCTGACGGTGAAAACGCCTTCTTTCCAGAATTTTAATCGACAGCAGGCTTTACCTGCTGCAACGTCCCTTTCCAGAGAGATTGCCGCTGCGGCGATGGAATTGCTGCGTAAAAGTGAATTCAAAAACACTTCTATCCGTATGCTAACAGTTACTGCCGCAAACCTTACCGACGAGGAAACCAAAACCCAAATCTCTCTTTTTGAAGAAAATGCCGAAGATATTACCCACGAAAAGCTGCAACGACTGGAAAATGCAATGGATGGTATCCGCGGAAAATACGGCCGCGCGTCCATAGGAATAGGCTCCTTGATCAAAAATGATTTTGTTATA
>JAZUAN010000041.1:0-25713 GCA_045638005.1 Acutalibacteraceae bacterium
CAACCACCTATGGCCGTATCGGTGTGAAAGTCTGGCTGTACAAGGGCGAAGTCCTGCGTGATTCCGCTCCTGCTGCCCGCAGACCCCGTAGAGAAGGAGGCAATCGGTAATGCTGCTGCCTAAGCGCGTTAAATATCGCCGCGTTCACAGAGGCCGCCTCACCGGTAAAGCCTACCGCGGTAATGAAGTCACCTACGGTCAGTTCGGCCTGCAGGCCACCGAGCCGGCGTGGATCACCTCCCGCCAGATCGAGGCTGCCCGTATCGCCATGACCCGCTACATCAAGCGTGGCGGTCAGGTTTGGATCAAAATCTTCCCCGACAAGCCGATCACCGAGAAACCCGCTGAGACCCGCATGGGTTCCGGTAAAGGTTCTCCCGAATACTGGGTCGCGGTTGTAAAGCCCGGCCGCGTGATGTTCGAGATCGCCGGTGTGAGCGAGGAAGTGGCGCAGGAAGCTATGCGCCTTGCAGCCAACAAGCTGCCCATCAAATGCAAATTTGTTGTCAAAGAAACGGATGGTGAGCAGTAATGAAAGCGACTGAAATTGCAAAGATCCGCGAATTGAGCGACGCAGAGTTGGTCAAGAAGCTGGACGACCTGAAAAAGGAATTGTTTAACCTGCGATTCCAGCATGCTGTCAATCAGCTCGAGAATCCGATGCGCCTCAAAGCCGTCAAAAAAGAGATCGCCATTGTGAAGACCATCATGCGCGAAAACGAACTGAAGGCAGAAGCGTAACGGAAGGAGGAGTTAACTGTGAGCGAACGGAATCTTAGAAAGACCCGTACCGGTATGGTCGTCAGCGACAAGATGGATAAAACCATCGTTGTTGCCATTGAGGACAATGTCCGCCATCCGCTGTACAAAAAGATCGTGAAGCGTACCGTCAGACTGAAGGCCCATGATGAGGCTAACGAGTGCCGTAAGGGCGACGTGGTAGAGGTCATGGAGACCCGCCCGCTGTCCAAAGACAAGCGCTGGAGACTGACCCGCATCATCGAGAAGGCAAAATAATGTCGGTGTATCCCGTTCCCCTGTGAAGAGCAGGGATAAGGGCGGGGATACAAAGGGAGATATTCCCGGAAGGAGGAAATACTGTGATTCAACAGCAAACCTACCTCAAAGTAGCCGACAACACCGGCGCGAAGGAGCTTATGTGCATCCGCGTTCTCGGTGGTTCCGGCCGGAGGTATGCGAATATCGGCGACGTTGTGGTTGCTTCTGTTAAAAAAGCGGCACCCGGCGGCGTTGTGAAAAAGGGCGAAGTGGTCAAGGCCGTTATCGTCCGTACTGTAAAAGAAACCCGTCGTGAGGATGGCACCTACATCCGCTTCGACGAGAATGCAGCCGTTATCATCCGTGATGACAAGAGCCCGAAAGGTACTCGTATCTTTGGGCCGGTGGCAAGAGAACTCAGAGAGAAAGATTATCTCAAAATCCTGAGCCTTGCTCCCGAAGTACTGTAAGGAGGTGTCGGAATTGAGTAACAAACTGCATGTGAAAAAGGACGATACCGTCCTCATCCTGAGCGGCGACGACAAAGGCAAGACCGGCAAGGTCCTCGCTGTCAGCCCCAAAGAGGGTAAGGTCATTGTCGAAGGCCTCAACATGGTGAAAAAACACGTGAAACCCCGCAAGATGGGCGACCAGGGCGGCATCGTGGAGGCGGAAAGCGCCATCTACGCTTGCAAAGTCCAGGTTGTTTGCCCCAACTGCAAAAAGCCGACCCGCGTGAAACATGTGATTGCTAAAGACGGCACCAAAGTGCGCGTTTGCGGCCACAAAGACTGCGGCGAAGAACTGTAAGAAGGAGGAGTAACGAAATGGCTAGATTAAAAGAATTTTATGTCAAAGAGGTTGCTCCTGCCCTGCTGAAAAAGTTCGGCTACAAGAGCGTAATGCAGATCCCGAAGCTGGATAAGATCGTGATCAACATCAGCTCCGGCGAAGCTCGCGACAATGCGAAGATCATCGACGCTATCGTTGCTGATCTGGGTGCTATCACCGGTCAGAAACCGATCGTGTGTAAAGCACGCAAATCCGTTGCGAACTTCAAACTGCGTGAGGGCATGAACCTTGGTGCCAAGGTTACCCTGCGCGGCGAAAGAATGTACGAGTTCCTTGATCGTCTGTTCAACGTGGCTCTGCCTCGTGTGCGCGACTTCCGTGGTATCAACCCGAACGCGTTCGACGGTCGCGGCAACTACAACATGGGTCTTAAAGAGCAGCTGATCTTCCCGGAGATCGACTACGATAAGATCGACAAGGTGCGCGGCATGGACATCTGCTTTGTCACCACCGCCACTAACGACGAAGAAGCACGTGAGCTGCTCACCCTGATGGGCGCTCCCTTTGCGAAGTAAGGAGGAGAAACTGATGGCGAAAACATCCATGAAAATCAAACAGCAGCGTACGCCGAAGTACTCCACCCGGGCATACAACCGTTGCAAAATCTGCGGCCGTCCCCATGCGTATCTGCGCCGCTACGGCATCTGCCGTACTTGCTTCAGAGAGCTTGGCTACAAAGGTGAAATCCCCGGCGTCCAGAAGGCCAGTTGGTAATAGCATAAGGAGGTAGACGGAATGCAAATCAGTGATACTATCGCCGATATGCTCACCCGCATCCGCAACGCGAACGCGGCGAAGCATGATACGGTGGATATCCCCGCTTCCAACATGAAGAAGGCTATTGCCCAAATTCTGGTGGACGAAGGATATGTTAAGAATTTCCAGATCATCGAAGATGGCAAACAGGGCGTCATCCGCATGACCCTCAAGTACCAGGGCCCCTCTAAGGTTCAGGTTCTCAAAGGTCTGCGCCGTGTGTCTAAACCCGGTCTGCGCATCTATTCCAGCAGCGAGGACATGCCGAAGGTCATGAAGGGCATCGGCACCGCAATCGTTTCCACATCTAAGGGCGTTATGACCGATAAGGCAGCGCGCAAAGAGAACGTGGGCGGCGAAGTCCTGGCATTCATTTGGTAAGGGGGTAAAAGATTATGTCGAGAATTGGACGCAAAGAAATCGTTATCCCCGCCGGTGTTGAGGTTAAAATCGCCGAAGGCGTTGTGACCGTGAAGGGTCCCAAGGGCACCCTCTCTCAGCCGGTACATGCAAACATGAAGGTGGAGATCGCTGACAATCAGGTCAAGGTCACCCGCCCGAATGACGAAAAAGAAAACCGCTCTCTGCACGGCTTGACCCGCACCCTGATCAACAACATGGTGATCGGTGTGACCGAGGGTTACAAAAAGGAACTGGAAGTCAACGGTGTTGGCTACCGTGTGCAGAAGCAGGGCAGCAACCTCGTGATGAACCTCGGCTACAGCCATCAGGTTATCATGAGCGAGATCGACGGTATCACCATCGACGTGCCGGATCCGAACCATATCGTGATCAACGGCATCGATAAGCAGCTGGTTGGTCAGTTCGCTGCCGAAGTGCGTGAGAAACGCATGCCTGAGCCTTATAAGGGCAAGGGTATCAAATACGCCGACGAAGTCATCCGCCGTAAGGAAGGCAAGACCGGCGCTAAGGGTAAGAAATAAAGGAGGAGTGATTAAGTTATGGTGAGCAAGAAAGACAGCAATAAAGCCCGTCTGCACCGTCACGCCCGCGTGCGCGGTAAGATCAGCGGCACCCCCGCGTGCCCCCGCCTGAACGTGTATCGCTCTCTCAGCAATATCTATGCCCAGGTGATCGATGATGTCAACGGTGTAACGCTTGCATCCGCTTCTTCTGTCGAAAAAGATTTCGGCATGAACGGCGGTAACAAGGAACCCGCCCGCAAGGTCGGCGAGCTGATCGCGAAGCGTGCTGCGGAAAAGGGAATTACCGAAGTAGTTTTCGACCGCGGCGGCTATGTATACCACGGCCGTGTGCAAGAGCTGGCCGAAGGCGCCCGTGAGGGCGGCCTCAAGTTCTAAGGAAAAGGAGGAAGTACTTTGGCCAGATTTGATGACAAAAGACAGGCTGCGCAGGAGAACGAGTTCATTGAGAACGTCGTTGCTATCAACCGCGTCAGCAAGACCGTTAAAGGCGGTCGTATTATGAAGTTCTCCGCTCTGATCGTCGTTGGCGACGGCAAGGGCAAGGTGGGCTTCGGTATGGGTAAATCCAACGAAGTGCCGGACGCGATCCGCAAGGGTATTGAGGACGCGAAAAAGCACATGATCCAGATTTCTCTGAAGGGCACCACCATTCCTCACGAAGTGATTGGTAAGTTTGGTGCAGGCGAAGTGCTGCTGAAACCCGCTGCTCCCGGTACCGGTGTTATCGCCGGCGGTCCGGTGCGTGCTGTGATGGAAGCTGCAGGTATCAAAGATATCCGTGGTAAAGCACTCCGCTCCAACAACCCCTGCAACGTGGTCAGTGCGACCATGGCGGGTCTCGCATCTCTGCGTACCGCTGAGGAAGCTGCTGCTACCCGCGGCAAGACCGTTCAGGAAATCTTAGGTTAATAGGAGGAACAGAAAATGGCTAGAAAAGCGAAAAGTGCAACTCTGCAGGTCAAACTGGTTCGCAGCCTCATCGGCTCGAAACAGGATCAGATCGCAACTGCGAATTCTCTGGGACTCCGTAAGATCGGCGACTGCGTAGAGCAGCCGGACAACGATGCCACCAAGGGCAAAGTTGCAAAGATCATCCACCTCGTCGAGGTAAAATAAGCAAGGAGGTGCGAGAAAAATGAAGCTGAATGAGCTTTCCCCGGCTCCTGGTTCTGTAAAGGAGTCTAAGCGTATCGGCCGCGGTCATGGTTCCGGTTGGGGCAAAACCGCAGGCAAGGGACACAAAGGCCAGCATGCGCGCTCCGGCGCCAGCATCCGCCCCGGTTTTGAAGGTGGTCAGATGCCTCTGCAGCGTCGTGTTCCCAAGAGAGGTTTCAATAACATCTTCGCGGCAAAAGCTGTCGCGATCAATGTCGCCGCGTTGAACGCGTTTGAGGACGGTGCAGTGGTGGATGCTGCTGCACTGAAAGCCGCCGGTATCGTGAAAAACATCGAAAACGGTGTCAAGGTCCTCGGCAACGGCAAGGTCGACAAGAAATTAACGGTGAAGGTTTCCGCTTTCTCCGAGTCTGCCAAAGAGAAAATCGAGGCGGCGGGCGGAAAGGCCGAGGTGATCTGACATGTTCCAGACCCTGAGAAATGCATGGAAAATCGTTGATCTCCGCAAGAAGATCTTATTTACGCTTTTTATCGTGCTCATCTTCCGGATCGGATCCGTGATCACCGTTCCCTTCGTGGATGCTTCTGTTATGAAAGAAGCGACCCAAGCCAGTAACGACTTTTTGGGCGTCTTGACTTTGATGTCCGGCGGCGGTTTTTCCAACGCCAGCTTGTTCGCCCTGTCCATTACCCCCTACATCAACAGTAGCATTATTATTCAGCTGCTGACGGTGGCGATCCCGGTGTTTGAGCGCTGGGCAAAAGAGGGTGCGGACGGTCGTAAGAAACTGAGCACAGTAACCCGTTTTGCGACTATGTTCCTCGGTTTACTGCTCGGTACCGCATACTACTTCATGATTCGCAATCAGTATGAGGCGCTGACCGATGCTGCTTTGAGCAGCACCCTCGCTGCATGGTTCTCCGCGATCGTGATCATCCTGTGCTTCACCGCCGGCTCCACGCTGGTTATGTGGCTGGGTGAGCAGATCAACGAGCACGGTATCGGCAACGGCATCTCCATTCTGTTGTTCTCTGGTATTTTGGCGCAGATCCCCACTGCGGGTGCTATGCTGTGGCAGTATTTCTACGGCGGCGGCATCAAGCAGCTGGAAACCGCGCCCGGCCAGGCTGTGAAGTATATCATCTTAGTGCCGGTTGTGCTTATCCTGTTCCTCGCCATCATCGCGTTTATCGTGTTCATGAGCGATGCAGAGCGCCGCATTCCGGTGCAGTATGCGAAGAAGGTTGTCGGTCGTAAAATGTACGGCGGCCAGAACACCTTCATCCCGATCAAGGTCAATATGTCCGGCGTTATGCCGATCATCTTGGCATCTTCGATCATTTCCCTGCCTTCCATCATTGCGACTTTCCTGGGCAGCGAACGCGCGAACAATTGGTTCTTCAACGCGTTCAAGCAGGACAGCTGGGTGTACATCATCCTCTATTTCCTGATGATCATCGGTTTCGCATTCTTCTATGTGACCATTCAGTATGATCCCACGGAAATGGCCAATAATCTCCGTAAGAACTCCGGCGCGATTCCGGGCTACCGTCCCGGCGAGCCGACTACGGACTTTATCAAGAAGGTGCTCAACAAGGTGACCTTCATTGGCTCGCTGTTCTTAGGTCTGATTGCGCTGTTCCCGAGCCTTTTCGGTAAGTTCAGCGGCATCTACGGCTTGTCCCTGGGCGGCACCTCCATCATGATCGTGGTGGGCGTTGCGCTCGAGACTACCCAGCAGATTCAGAGTCAGATGATGATGCGTCACTACAAGGGTTTCCTTGAATAATCCCCTTCGTCCACATACAACTTAACACACCACCCGCCGATGCCTTTGGGCATCAGGCGGTGGCTGTGTGCGATTGTGAAAAAAGGAGATTTCAGTATGAAGTTGATCTTACTCGGTGCCCCCGGCGCCGGTAAAGGTACACAAGCGGAGATTATCAGCGAAAAGCTGAACATCCCCGCCATCTCCACGGGTAACATTATCCGTGCAGCGCTAAAGAGCGGCACTGAAATGGGCAAGGCTGCCAAAGAGTATATCGAAGCCGGCAAGCTCGTTCCGGACGAAGTGGTCATTGGTATCATCAAAGACCGTCTCGCCGAAGACGATTGCAAGAACGGTTTCATCCTCGATGGTTTCCCGCGCACCATCCCCCAGGCCGAGGCACTTGACCGTATGGGTATCGCTATCGACAAGGTGATCGACATTGAGGTCGCCGACGAGAAGATCGCCCGACGTGTATCGGGTCGCCGTGTATGCCTTGATTGCGGTGCGACCTACCACATTGACTACAAAAAGTCTAAGGTGGAAGGCGTGTGCGATCATTGCGGCAGCACCCTCGTACAGCGCAAGGATGACCAGCCGGAAACGGTTCAAGCGCGTTTGAAGGAATATCATGAACAGACCGAGCCTTTGAAGTCTTATTATGAGGCTTGCGGCAAGCTCACCATCGTGGAAGGTCAGGAAGAACTGGCCGATACCACGAAACTGACGCTGGCGGCGGTAGAGGGCTGAATATGGTAGCAATCAGAAGTGCCAGAGATCTGAAACTCATGCGTGAAGCGTGTGTGATCTCGGCAAGAGCGTTGCAGGTCGGCGGAAAGATGGTCGAACCCGGTGTTACTACCGGAGAGATTGATAGAGAGATCCGTAAATACATCGAAAGCGCGGGCGCTGTCCCCTCTTTCCTTGGTTACGGAGGCTTTCCCGCCAGTGCTTGCATCTCCGTGAACGAAACGGTTATCCATGGCATACCCGGCAAACAGGTTATCAAAGCGGGCGACATCGTCAGCATTGATGTTGGTGCTTATTTTAACGGTTTCCACGGCGACAACGCCGCCACCTTTGGTGCAGGCGATGTCAGCGCAGAAGCGAAAGCGTTGATGGAAGCGACCGAAGCGTCGCTTTATGAAGGCATCAAGGCAGCCACCCCCGGCAATCGCATCGGGGACATTGGCGCTGCTGTTCAGAGGTATGTCGAGGAGCGTGGTTACTCGGTGGTACGGCAGTTCGTCGGCCACGGAGTAGGCACGGACCTACACGAAGACCCCAGCGTACCTAATTTCGGTACTCCCGGACGGGGTCAGCGACTTCTCCCGGGAATGACACTTGCGATTGAGCCCATGATCAACGCGGGCGGCCACGAGGTAAAGATCCTCTCTGATGGCTGGACCACGGTGACAACGGACGGCAAGTTGTCTGCACATTTTGAGCATACGGTGGCGATCACGCCCGACGGACCGGTCATTCTGACCAGACCGTAGTGATATTGCAGGAGGGTTATTTATGTCCAAATCGGATGTTATCGAATTGGAAGGTACCGTCATTGAAGCGTTGCCCAATGCGACGTTTCAGGTAGAGCTGGCCAACGGCCATAAGATTTTGGCCCACATTTCCGGTAAATTGCGTATGAATTACATCCGCATTCTGCCGGGAGACAAGGTGACAGTAGAAATGTCCCCTTATGATCTGACAAAAGGGCGGATCACCTGGCGTACGAAATAAGACGTCGGGCACGTATCCCGCCGCACGGTGATCCGGTGAGCCGTGCGGAATAAAATTCCGGATAACACATTGTGCTAAAGGCACAAAGGAGGTATTCTTAATGAAAGTCAGACCTTCTGTTAAGAAAATTTGCGAAAAATGCAAGATCGTCAGACGCAAAGGTCGCATCATGGTGATCTGCGAAAATCCGAAGCACAAACAGCGCCAGGGCTAATCCCTACTGTTTGTTGACTGAACCGAAAGGAAGGAATGTATTATGGCACGTATTGCTGGTGTGGATTTGCCCAGAGACAAACGCATCGAAATTGGCCTGACCTACATCTACGGCATCGGCCGTAAATCTGCTTGCGACATTCTCGCTGCGACCGGCGTTGACCCGGATATCCGCGTGCGCGATTTGAGTGAGGACGACGTTTCCAAGCTGCGTGAGCACATTGATCACAACTACGTCGTGGAAGGCGATCTTCGCCGTGACGTGGCGTTCGACATCAAGACTCTCATCGAGATCGGCTGCTATCGCGGCATCCGTCATCGCAAGGGTCTGCCGGTACGCGGTCAGCGTTCCAAGACCAACGCCCGTACCCGTAAAGGTCCCAAGAAGACCATCGCCAACAAGAAGAAGTAAGCAGGAGGGATATTAAATGGCTGCTAAGACAACTGCGCGCAAAGGTGCGACCACTCGTCGCCGCAAGGAGCGCAAAAATATCGAACGTGGCGCCGCACATATCCAGTCCACGTTCAACAACACTATCGTTACCATCACCGACACCCAGGGCAATGCGCTTTCCTGGGCGAGCGCCGGTGAGCTGGGCTTCCGCGGTTCCCGCAAGTCCACTCCCTTCGCTGCACAGACCGCTGCTGAGACCGCTGCCAAAGCGGCTATGGAGCATGGTCTGAAAACGGTGGAAGTTTACGTCAAGGGCCCCGGTGCCGGCCGTGAAGCCGCCATCCGTGCTCTGCAGGCCGCGGGCCTCGAGGTCATGATGATTAAAGACGTGACCCCTGTTCCCCACAACGGATGCCGTCCTCCCAAGAGAAGACGTGTATAACTAATCAGGAGGTGCAACCAATATGGCAAGATATACCGGTGCGGTGTGCAGACTTTGCCGCCGCGAAGGACAGAAGCTCTTTTTGAAGGGTGAGAGATGCTACACCGGCAAGTGTGCGATCGATCGCCGTTCCTATGCTCCCGGCCAGCATGGCCCGGCGCGCAATAAGAAAGCCTCCGAATACGGCAAGCAGCTGCGTACTAAGCAGGTTGCCCGCCGCTATTACGGCGTGCTGGAAGGTCAGTTCCGTCATTATTTCGAACTGGCTTCCAAAATGGAAGGTCAGGCTGGTGAAAACCTGCTGAAACTTCTCGAATCCCGCCTTGACAACGTTGTGTACCGTCTGGGCTTTGCCGCTTCCCGCGCTGAAGCGCGTCAGCTGGTTTCCCATGGTCATTTCACCGTCAACGGCCGCAAGGTGAACATCCCCTCTTATCTCGTGAAACCCGGCATGGTTGTCGCGATCAAAGAGGGCAGCCGTTCTCTCGAGAAGATCAAGGGTATCGTCGAAGCGAACAGCTCTCGTCCGGTGCCGCAGTGGTTGGATCTGGACCGCGCAAAGCAGGAAGCGAAGGTTTTAGCGCTTGCTAACCGCGAGGACATCGATCTGCCCATCGAAGAAACCCTCATCGTCGAGTTGTACTCCAAGTAACCGTCTCTTTTTAGGGATGTTACGATGTGCAACCGACGGTTGCACAGGGGAAATACTTGCGATCAAAAAGTACGACACAGGAAATTTGAATACAGAATGTCATTGCGGCAGATATGGCGCTGCAATGTATCAATAAGGAGGGTTTTAGATGATCGAAATTGAGAAGCCCAGAATAGAAGCATTAGATCTCGCACCGAACGGTACCTATGGTAAGTTCGTGATTGAGCCTTTGGAAAGAGGCTACGGCACCACGCTCGGCAACAGCCTGCGTCGTGTGCTGCTCTCCTCCCTGCCGGGTGTTGCTGTCACTTCCGTGAAGATCGACGGCATCCTGCATGAGTTTTCCACCATCGAAGGTGTGAAAGAGGACGTTACCGAGATCATCCTGAATATCAAGGGCCTTACCGCCAAAATCAACGGCGAAGGCGACAAGACCGTTTACGTAGAGGCCGAAGGTCCCTGCGAGGTCACCGCCGGCTCCATCAAATGTGACAGCGAGGTTGAGATCCTCAACCCCGACATGCACATCGCCACCTTGGGCGAGGGTGCGAAGCTGTACATGGAGATCAGCCTGAGCAAAGGCAGAGGCTATGTTTCTGCTGAACTGAACAAGCAGCAGATGGCGCCCGTGATCGGTGTTATTCCGGTCGACTCCATCTACACCCCGGTCGTGAAGGTTAACTACAACGTGGAGAACACCCGCGTTGGCCAGATCGTGGACTACAACAAGTTGACCATTGAAGTGTGGACCAACGGCACCATCAGTGCCAAGGAAGCCGTTTCTCTGGCTGCGAAGATCCTGATGGAGCATCTGGATCTGTTTGTGGATCTGTCCGGCGACATGTACGCGGGCAGCCCGATCATGGTAAAGAAGGAAGACAACAAGAAAGACGGTCTCTTAGAGATGACTATCGAAGAGCTTGACCTGTCTGTGCGTTCCTTCAACTGCCTGAAGCGTGCCGGCATTAACACGGTGGGCGACCTCATCAATAAGACCGAAGAGGATATGATGAAGGTGCGTAACCTGGGCCGCAAATCGCTGGAAGAGGTCGTCAACAAGTTGGCGTCCCTCGGCTTCACTTTGAGCCAAGAAGAAGAATAAGTATTTTGACGATAGCACCTGTGTGCTAAAAAGGAGTGAATACAAATGCCCGGAACCAGAAAGCTCGGCAGACCGACTGCTTCCCGTATGGCTATGCTGAGAGCTATGGTGACCTTCCTGCTGGAAAACGGCAAGATTGAAACCACCGTCACCCGCGCCAAAGAGGTGCGTTCCATGGCGGAAAAAATGATCACCATCGCGAAAGAGCCCACTCTCGCTAACAAACGCTTGGTTTATGCTTTCGTGACCAAAGAGGACGTTTGCAAAAAGCTGTTTGACGAGATCGCGCCTGCTTATGCTGAGCGCAAGGGCGGCTATACCCGCATCATCAAAGTGGGTGCCCGTCGCGGCGACGCCGCTGAAATGGCGATCATCGAGCTGGTAAAATAATCCCACTCGAAGCATTTTATACGATTAAAGACCTGTACACATTTGTGTACAGGTCTTTTTTGTAATAGTCCACCTAAAGAAAACCACAGAGCAGTTATGATATTCCCGAGTTTGAGGACAACGGCAGCGACGCTTGGGGCGGCGAGCACTATTGGCTGATCGACAAAGCAGGCGGCATATCGGTCGGCGGCGAATTTACCACCGGCGTTGACGGTGATTATTACAACGCGGATGAAAAACTGTCCTTGCTCACGGCTTTGGATCGCTATAAGGCGAACGTCAAAGCGGTCGGAGAGAACGTAACCGTTCGCATCCTGTCCATGCAAGATGCCGTTTTGTATGAAAAGAAATATACCGCAACCTCCGACGAGGCGGGCTATCTGCCGCTTGGTGTGTATAACAGCACCAGAAGCATTGCCGATTGGACCATCCCCAGCTGGATAATAACGGCAACCCTGTCAACTTCGGCGTGGCACCTCGTGCAGCGTGGAGAAAAGGGGTCTTCGCTTTGTCAGCCGTTTGACCCGCAATTTGCCTTCCGCACACGCGACGGAATATCTTTCGCTGGAAAGCCGGCAGTGCCAGTTGCTTGACTACGGCATGCTGATTTCCACCACAGAATATCTTGCCGACCGCGAATTGACGCTGGAACTCGCAGCGTCCGACCGCTATATTCCAATATGAGCGCGAAACAGAAGGGCGTATACTACGACCTCAGCACAACGCACATCAATATGAGCGTTTGCATCACAAACATCCCTGAGTCGGATAAGCACACCCGCATTACCGCGCGCAGAAAACCGCCCCTAAAGCAATCGCACGGATATTTATTTTTCCTTTCGCATATACTGCACCGAGGTGGAGATATGCACATCGATATTTTGATTGTTACGGCGTACTTGGCGCTGCTTGTATGGATGGGCTTGCGCGGTGGTGAAAAGGTGCAGGCGGCGGCTGATTTTTCCGCCGCCGGCAAGACCTACGGCGCACCGGTAATCTTTATGAGTCTCGCCGCTTCGTATGTCGGTGGTGGGTTTTCCGCAGGAAACGCTGCCTATGCGTTTTCTGATGGCATTGGCATGACGGTCGCTTTATGCGCTTTTGGTATCGTGACCATGCTTATTGGCAAATATCTGGTGCCGGGCATTGCGCGCTTTAAAGGGGCGACCTCCACGGGGGATATTATGACGCGCGCTTACGGCAAGCGCGCGGGGATACTCACCGGTATGGTCGCGTTTCTCACCTGTGCCGCGGTGGTGGGTGCACAGATGGAAGCAATGGGAACGGTTTTACATACGTTGCTCGGCATCCCGCCTGCGGCGGGTGTGTTGATAGGCTGCGGTATTGTGTTGTTGTATTCCACCGTCGGCGGTCTGCAATCGGTCATCGCTGCGGACATGGTGCAGTTTATATTGTTAGCCGTGGGAATGCCGCTGTTGCTGATTTTAGCTTTGATCCGTGTCGGCGGGGCGAAAGCAGTGTTTACCGCAATCCCCGCATCCTTTTTCAATCCTTTGAACGGCACCACCCTGCCTGCTTTTTTGTCTATGGCATTTACGGTCGCGTTCGGCGAAGCGTTGGTACCGCCGTATACCCAACGATTGCTTATCGGCAAGAATCTGCGCGCCACCGCAAAAGGCACGGTTGCCGGCGGCTTGTTTTCCATTCCGTTTTTTGCTGTTACCGGCATGATAGGATTGATCGCTCGTGCGTTGCAGGTCACAGCATCGGCAGAGGATGCCATGCCGGCGCTCATTTTATCGGTGTTGCCGATCGGCGTGCGGGGGCTCATCATGGCGGCGATGGTATCCATCATGCTATCCGCCGCCGATGGGTTTTTAAACGGCGCGGCGGTGAGCTTTGTGCAGGATATGCTGTTACCATTATGTCCTAAAATGACCGATAAAGGGCAGTTAAAGGCCCTGCGGGCGGTGAATTTCCTCACCGGTGCCGCCGCAGTGGCGGTGGCATTGCTTATCCCCAATGTATTTCGCATTTTGGAAATTTCGTATACGTTTTGGTGCCCGCTGATGGTGGTGCCGCTATCTGCCGCTTTGCTTGGCGTGAACCCCCGCCCAGCCGCATTTTTCAGCGGATTTACGGCAGGAATTTGTGTAACTGCCCTTTGGGAATTCGTTTTATCCCGCCCTTTTTCCGTGTCCGGCGCTCCTATCGGCATGCTCGCCAATCTACTGGTGTTTGCATGGGTGTGCCGTAAAGATAGTGCGTAAAAAAAGCAGCGAGGATATCCTCGCTGCTTTTTGATTTTGAAAATTTAAATCGTATATCTTTCTATATCTATCACTTTTCCGTCACGCACACATCCCGCAAGGCAGTATTCCCTTACGGGGTGTGGGCGTATGTTGTCGCTGTTTTGTATATGTAATCTTATTCGTCCACCTTAACCTCTTTGGGCGGCTGTTCTAACAATTCGGGATTTTTGAGATAACGCTTAAACGCACGGAACGCGAGAGCAAAATAACTGCCCGACGCGATACGCTCGTCCATTACCATACCCGCGGGGATGCAGCGCTCATGCACGATCTCACCGTCCAGGGTGCGGCGCGGTACCTCGCGCATGTTGCCAAGCGCCATACTGATGCTGGTAGTACCGAAATCATATACGTGGTGGTAGATGTGGTTGGTACGGATGCTGGCGAGGTTGGTGATAAGGAAGCTCGCATGGAACGGGCTCGCCTCAATGATAGCGCGGGGCAAAAGGCCGTGCTTATCCATCCATCTGAGGATATTCACGCCGACGCGCAACAGTCCCGGGATGCTCAGCAGCGCTTTCACGATCTTATCGGTGCTGTTATCGTTGTTATACTTGCGGTTCTCGTCAATATACGTGCCGACCTTTTCCTTGACGTCAAAGATGGTGTCGGTAGGTTCCAAGTAGATTTTTGACATGGTCTCGTCTTCGCGGGAGTTGGTTTTGAGCACCACCATACTAATGGTGAGATCTTTGTGTGCATACACCTTGCGGTTAGCAACAAAGCGGTTGAGCGCAGGAAATTCCGCTACAATACGCACGTACGCCGCCAAAATCAGCATCATGTGGGAAAGCTTAATGCCTTCTTCCGCTTTTTTGCGGATATACTTTTGCAGAGGCTCCAGCGGGATATCCAGCGTGATCATGTTCATGGCATCATGACGCTCGGTCATAATATGCGGTACTATCTGGTACATGGGGTCGACATTTTTCAGCTTTCTGCCGTCGGCTCTCATCCAATCATCCTTTCCGATGGTTGTTCATAAATTATTTACAATTGAGTATACCACATTCGACATAAGTTGTCAAAGAAAATGGTGATTTTTTAAATAGTACCGTTGTTTTGGTAATAATGCTGTATGTATTTTTTCAACAATTGCAGGTGCGCTTGCTGCGGGTCGGTCGCCTCGGGCAACGTCCGCACGCCCCACAAAAGCGACGGCAGCGACGCCGTTTTCTCGCTGTTCCACAGATTTTCATAGGTGGAGGAAATACCGTCGCCGAGCGGTTCAAACAGCGAGACACCGTCTGCGGTATATGCCTGCACATAGCGAGTGTACACTGACGGCTCTATGGCGAACAGGACATATTCATCGGTTTTGAAAGAGGTGATGAGCTGTTCGAGCGGGAGATCCCGCTGTCCCGCCTCAGCGGCGCCTACCGTCAGCGTGCGCACGGTGATTTGGATCTCTCCGTCGCTGTTCTGATCCACGCCATGTGCTTTGAGTGCATCGCACAGCGCTTGCTGTGTGGGTTCGCTCAAAGTCGTTTGGGTAACCAACGTCAGGGTGTAGTCGGCGGTATCTTTTGGAAACATCACCGGGACAGCAACAATCAGCAGCGCGATTACCACCGCCGCCTCTACCATCCAAAGGATATATTTTTTGTAATTTCGCCGCCATTTTTCTTTGAAGGTCGGCTCCGTGGTATCAATATCACCAAAGGTATCCTGAATATTGCGTTTGTCGGTACGGATATACCATTCGCGGGACATAAAAAGCACCTTCTTTCATAGGGTGACGAGTTCCTGCCTTAAAGTATATCACACAACCGCTTTTTTGTCACCAACAAAACAGTTTTTATAATTTATTTCAAAAAACGAAAAATTTCACTTGATTTTAACAATTTTGGTGCATAACGATGTTAAATGGATTAACTATTATCTTTAAAAGGAAGCAATATGAAAAAGCTGAAAAACTTTTTAAAAGCCGTAGCATTTACGGTCATATTTGTGCTATTGGAATTCATTGGTCGCATGGGAGGAATACGGCATTGCAGTATACCCCTATGCCTGCAATTCCCAACCCCTGGAAGCAGAAGAAAACATATAACAATAAAGACGGTGCATCAAAATTTGATGCACCGTCTTTATTATTGTCCTTTTTCTCTATATTCTCGCGGTGTGAGGCCGGTGTGCTTTTTGAAAATTTTGGAGAAATACTGCACGTCCGGCATACCGCAATGCTGCGCCACCGTCTGTATCTGCAAGCGGGTGGTTTGTAAAAGCTGTTTTGCCGTTTTGACCCGCTTTTCGTTGACATGCGCGGTGAGCGTTTGACCGGTTTCCTGCCGAAAAAGCGCTGAAAGATAGGCGGGGCTGACGTTTTGCGCCGCCGCTAATGCGCTCAGACGCAGATTGGCGGTGAGATCCGCGTCGATGCAAGCGATGGCTTTTTGTACCGGCGGCGAATATTGCTTCATGGAATGCTTTCTCACCAGGCGGCAATACGAGCGGAAAATATCGTTCATGAACGGATACACCGCTTCCACATCCGCGATCTGCTCGATGCGGCGCGCAAAATCCGAGGAAAGGCTGTCCAAATGCAGGGGATGCACCCCGCCTTTTTCCGCCGCTTTGCGCAAAAGGGTGTTCATGATGATACAATAATTTTTCAGATTTCGCACCGGATCGGCAAGCCGTTTTTCAAACGGCATAGAGGAAAAGGTGGAAAGATGGCGGTCCACCTTGTGCATTTGTCCGAGGGTGACCGCTTCCATCAATTCATTTTCATAGGCATACCGTTCTTCAACACGCTGCATGGTTTTGAGCACCGTTTCCGGCTCCGCGGGCCCCTCGTGCGGCAACGGCGACAGATCACCTGCGTTGTCATTGTCAATATCCACCACCGCGTAGTCGCTGCCTTCCCACAACTGCTCGGCAAAAGCGTCGGTGAGTGCGAACAGCTGCCCGCCATTTGGAACGACCGGTATATCACTGTAATATTTTTCCAGTTCCTTTGCGTCTCTTACCGCCATGCCGGTGCTTTCCGCCCATTCCAATATCTGCTGACGGGTCGGCTCGGCGGTGAGATACGGTCCGATCAGCAGTGCTGCCGCGGGATGCTCGGATAAAAGCAGCAAAAGATAACTGCAATGCAGCGGATCGGTCAGTTTATACACCGTCTGTGGCGCGACAGAGACGAGCGCCACCGGCAACTCTCCTCTGTACGGATCCAGCACCTGCGTTTTGATATGACATTTTCGGAAAACCGCCTGCAAAAATCGCAGTTGCGCAGCATACAGCATACATAACGCCCCTTTTGTCGTTTTTGGAAGAATTTACAAATCACATACACTTTTAAACACATTATAGTATAAAATTTCGTGAAAGACAACCACTTATATAAAAATAATACAAGTTTACATAAAAAAATTCCTCACACCACAAGGCGCTTTGCGCTATAATCATACTTGTAAGCATCTGTCGGATGACAGATAAGTTTGTGATGAGAGGAATGTTTTTTATGTCAACGAAACAATCGCGTCCCTTTGGCATACGCGACAGCGTCGCGTACGCAGCGGGCGACCTCGGCTGCAACATGAGCTTTGCGCTGAAAAGCACCATGTCCATCTTCTGGACCCAGTTCATGGGTATGGATCTGTGGTATGCCGCTTTGCTGGTTATCGTGCAGGTGTGGGATGCTATCAACGATCCGCTGATCGGCTCTATCATCGACGCCGACAAACGCAACTACAAACGCAACAAATTTTTAGCCTACATCTGGGCAGGCTCCATCGGTCTGGTCGTGGGCGGCGCTTGCTGCTTCCTGCCCTTCCCGAACGCTCCCACATGGGCGAAGGCGATCATCTTTGTCGCCGGCTATGTGGTATGGGATGCGTTTTACACCGTGGCAAACGTGCCTTACGGCTCGTTGCTTTCCTTGATCTCCAACGATGTTAAGGATAGAGCGTCTCTGTCTGCGTGGCGTTCGGTCGGCTCCATCTTCGGCAACATGCTGCCGATGGTGATCCTGCCCTTCATCATCTACGACAAAGACAACAACCTCATCGGTGAGCGCGTATTTATCGCTGCGCTGATCATGGGCGTTTTGGGCTTTATCTGCTTCCAGTTTATGATCCGCAACACCGAGATCCGTGTGGAGCAGGATATCACCCTAAAGGAAGAAACTCCCAAGTTTAACGTGCTCAAAGCGTTTGTCAACTTCGCTAAAAACCGTGCGGCTATCGGCGCGACGGTTGCTGCTATGGGTATGTTCATCGGCATGCAGGGCGCTGCTACCGCTGTTACCGTTATCTTCCAGTCGTATTTTAAGAATGTGCAGATCTCCGGTGTCGTGCAGTTGTTTGCCATGATCCCGATCGTGGTATTCACCCCTCTTGCCCGTAACATGGTTGCGAAATTCGGCAAGAAAGAGCTTGCGACCTTTGGTTCCATCTGTTCCATTGTTGCGGGCCTCGCTCTGTTTGTTGTTATGCCGGAGAACATCGGTCTTGATCTCATCATCTACATCGCGTGCCAGCTCGTTTTCTCGCTGGGCCTTGGTATCTACTCCACCGTTTCCTGGGCAATGATGGGTGATGCTATCGACTATAACGAGTGGAAGACAGGCAAGAGAGAAGAAGGTACTGTGTATTCTCTCCATTCCTTCTTCAGAAAATTAGCGCAGGGCGTCGGTCCTGCTTTGGTGTTGGTGGTCATGGTTGCGCTCGGCTACGTCGGTGAAAACGAGGGCAATCAGGTTTGGGAGGTTGCCATCAATATGCGCTACCTCGTGGCTGCTACCTATCTGTTCTCTGCGATTTTGCAGTACGTGGGTCTGGGTCTCATTTACAACCTCGACAAGAAAACCCTTGCTCAAATGAACAAAGAGCTGGGCCGCGCACCGGAAGAGCAGGAAACCCAAACCGCCGGCAACTGAATGTAATTGTTGTACCCGACAGATACATTCTGTCGGGTACTTTTTGAAAAGGAGCAACGTATGAGACAAGTAGTAAATCTGAATGCAAAATGGGCATTTGCTAAAGGCGAAAAGGAAATCCCCGCCGCCATTCCCGCGACCTGGAACTGGGTAAATCTGCCCCATTCCTGGAACAATATCGACGGTCAGGACGGCGGCAATGATTATTACCGCGGCACCTGTCACTATGCTAAGAAAGTAGAAAAAGCCGATCTGCCGGTGGCAGACCGCTATTATCTGGAAATCCGCGGCGCGAACTCCTCTGCTGACGTGTATGTGAACGGTAAAGCGCTCGCACACCATGACGGCGGCTATTCCACCTGGCGGGTGGATGTCACCGACACGTTAGAGGAGGAAAACCTGTTTGTGATCGCGGTGGATAATGCCGAAAACGATCACGTGTATCCGCAGATGGCGGATTTCACCTTCTACGGCGGTCTGTACCGCGATGTCAACCTCGTTTGTGTGAACGCATCCCACTTTGATCTCGACTATTACGGCACCCCCGGCTTGAAGGTCACCCCCTGCATCACCGGTAAGGACGCGACGGCCACGGTGGAAGTATACGTCACCAACGGCAAAATGGGACAGACCCTGCGCTACACCATTAGCGATAAAGAGGGCAACGTGGTGGCATCCGTCGAGAGCGCTGATACCTGCGTAAAAATGGATATTGAAAACGTGCATCTGTGGCACGGCAGAAAGGATCCGTATCTGTACACTGTGACGGTTGAACTGGTGGAAGACGGCAAGGTGCTGGATAATGTTTCCACCCGCTTTGGCTGCCGCACCTATGTGATCGACCCCGAAAACGGCTTTATTCTCAATGGCGAGGAATACCCGCTGCGCGGTGTGTCCCGTCATCAGGATCGCTGGGGACTGGGCAACGCGCTGCTGCCGGAGCATCACGAAGAGGATATTGACCTCATCTGCGAGGTCGGCGCTACCACCATTCGTCTCGCGCACTATCAGCACGACCAGCATTTCTATGATCTGTGCGATGAAAAGGGTCTGGTGATTTGGGCGGAGATCCCCTATATCTCCAAGCACATGCCCAACGGCAAAGAAAACACCTATCAGCAGATGAAAGAGCTCATCACCCAGAACTACAACCACCCCTCCATCGTGGTGTGGGGTCTTTCCAACGAGATCACCATGTCGGGTGCGGACGATCCCGATCTCATCGAAAATCATCAGAAACTGTATGATCTGGTGCATGAGATGGATAACACCCGCCTGACCACTATGGCGTGTCTCACCATGTGTAATATGGACGCGGAATACGTGCATATTCCGGACGTGGTGTCCTACAACCACTATTTCGGTTGGTACGGCGGCGACACCTCTATGAATGGTCCGTGGTTTGATAAATTCCACGCGAAATACCCCAACACCCCCATCGGCTGCAGCGAATACGGCTGCGAGGCGCTCGACTGGCACACCTCCAACCCGCAGCAGGGTGACTATACCGAGGAGTATCAGGCGTACTACCACGAAGAACTCATCCGTCAGTTCTTCTCCCGCAAATATCTGTGGGCGACACATGTGTGGAACATGTTTGACTTTGGTGCGGACGCGCGCGCGGAGGGTGGCGAAAACGGTCAGAACCATAAGGGCCTCATCACCTTTGACCGTAAATATAAGAAGGACGCTTTCTATGCGTATAAAGCATGGCTGTCCGACGAACCGTTCGTGCATCTGTGCGGCAAACGCTATATCGACCGCGTGGAGGACGTCACCAAGGTGACGGTATACTCCAATCAGCCGGAGGTGGAGCTGTTTGCAAACGGCGAGAGCCTCGGCAAGAAGCAGGCGGCTGATCACTTCTTCTACTTTGATGTGCCCAACGTCGGCGAGACTAAACTTGTCGCCAAAGCGGGCGAGTTGACCGATGAAGGCGTGATCCGCAAGGTAGAAGAGTTTAATGACGCCTACCGTTTGAAAGAAAAGGGTGCGGTGCTCAACTGGTTTGACATCACCGAGCGCGAGGGCTATTTCTCGCTCAATGATAAGCTGTCTGACATCATTGCCACCATGCAGGGCAAGCTGCTGTTCGCAGGCTTGGCTGCCAAAATGATGAAAGCAATGAGCGGCGGCAAAAAGGCGAGCGGTTTTGAGATGAACGAGGGTATGATGCAGATGATGGGCGGCTTCACCGTCCTGCGTCTGACCGGTCTTATCGGTACCGCCGGTGTCAACTTGACCAAGGAAGAACTGCTCGACCTCAACGCAAAGCTCAACAAGATCAAAAAACCGAAGAAATAATGAAACAAACAAAAGCGACAATGCATCTTTCACGATGCATTGTCGCCTTTTCTTTTGTATATTCACTTTTTATCTTTCATCAGATCGTTTAGCGTCACATCGTCCGATAAAAATTCAGTAGGGGTTTCAAGCGGCGGCAGGGAAGGTGTGCGCGGGCTGTTCCCTGTTTCAATTGCCGCACGCGGCGGGGTCTTTTTGCGGGTGACCATCAGCAGAATGATGAAAGCGACAAGGCTGATGCCGGTGAGCAACAGACCGGGGATAAGACCTTTGGGAATAAAGGTCATTTTAATATCATGCTCGCCTTCTTTTACGTTAAACGCAAGGAATGCACCCTTTTCGCTATCTTCATCGAGATCGCCGACAGCAAAGGTGCTTACCGCTTTGCCGTCCACCGTGACCTTCCAGGAAGCGTCATAGGGGATAGAGGTAAACACGGTGCCGTTCTCGGTGGCGGTGAGGGTACCTATGATACGATGATCGGAGAAGGAGGTGACCTCCATACCCTCGTCAGCGAGTGCAGCGATCTTTTCTTCCATCACATTGGCATCCATGGCGGCGAGATAGATGTTACCGGTCACAGCAATATCCGCGGTGACCGACACTTCAAAGGTGCTGCCCTTTTTCAGCGTGCCGACGTCGATGATATACGGCTCGTTAGTTTCGGCGTTCCAGGTTTGCACTACCTCTCCCGTGTGATCGTATGCGGTTACCTCACCGGACTGGGCAGCGGTGCAATCCACAAATGCATAATAATGCGCCGTCTTATCAACGGTAGCGTTAAACCAAACCGCTTCGCCGTCGTTATTGAAGTTGAAGCGCGTGCCGGAAGCGCTGCCGTAGTGGGCATACTCGGGGTCGATGCTCACCGGTAAATACGAGTAGACAGCGCGGTTGTCACCGGTCATGGCGATGAGCATATCCTCCAAGGTGTCAAACGGATTATACTGCTGCATCACAAATTTCGAGATGGTTTTGTTGACTCTGTACGCGATCGGCAGAGCGAGTCTGTTGCGATAGATATAGTGCGTATGGCTGCCGCTTTTCACCGTATCCATATATTCAAGATACGGATGGTCGCCGAGATCGTTTTGCAAGGTCAGATATTTCACACCCAAAAGCGAGTCGGGCACCGGCACAAAGCTGTGGTACAGGTAGCTGTTCACACCGTTATCCGCATAACCCATCGCACCCAGCAAGCGGGTGGTGTGGTAGTAGTTGCTGGAAGAGAAGGAGGTCAGTCCTTTGTAGTGGTACAGCGCGGTATCCACGCAGGTGCGGCGGGGCAGCAGCTCAGCGCGGTAAAAGCTGTTTTTATTTTCCTTTTCTGCCAACTCCACCATTTTATCCACTGCTGCGGCAATCGCCGTGTGCTCCTCGTTCGCCACGTAGTTGCCGCGGTCGGTGTAGTATTCGTTGCCGTTGAGCGCATCAAATCCTAACCCGCCGTGCACGGTCATTTCAATAATGAAAATGGCGGCGAGCAGCATATATGAAGCGCGCTGCGCCATTTTGCGACGGGCGGTAAGCAGGATGATGCCGCAATATACAACGGCGAGCAGTAAAGACACGTATACCGACGTAAATACTTGCTCGGGCTCGCTTTGCGTCCACTCATATATAACGATATAGCCGATAATAGCAGCAAGTGTGCCGCCGACCTGCTTTACAGTAACGTCTTTGATGTACGGCAGCATGGTGGCAGCTGCCATCAGTACGGCAAATACGTATAAGAAGGAGAAACGGTAGGGCAGGTCGTTGGGGGTGTGCAGACCGTGCCAGACGAGGTCAAACACATTGACAGTAAAGCTTAAGCCGAGCACAGCCACCAAGCCGCCGTATGCCAACCGTCTGCGTAGCGGGATAGTTTTGGTGGTCAAAAGCAGCGGCAGTAAAACCACCGGCAGGATGCCGCAGAAAATGTTGGGCAGGTTGCCCGAGCGAATGGTAGGTTCCAAACCGAACAGATGCTGCGCGCCGATGTTGAACAGTTCAAAGTTGGAGGAGAATTGCGGAAGCGCTTCGCCTGCGGCAGAGGTATAGCCGAGCGCAAACACTACCGGCAGCAGGATGCACATGGCAAGTCCGCCGCCGATAAGTGAGCTGATGGCAAACCGCAGGAAGGTGCGGAAAATTTCGCCGCCCGAGCGTGCCTTGCGGCAGGTGAAAACCAAGAAATACAATACCAGGAACACACACACCATAAAGCCGATATAGTAGTTGGTAAACAGGGTGTATGCGAGGGCGAGCACGTATACACCGTATTTGCCCTCCCGCATCATGCGCTCAAAGCCGAGCACGGTCAGCGGCAGCATCATCACACCGTCCAGCCACATGATGTTCCAGGAATAGGCGATCATGTACATCGAAAGGGAATAGCCGATGGACAGCATCACCACCGACACATCCTGCCGTTTGAACACATACTGCACACAAGCAGCAAACAACGCGGCGGATAATGCGTTTTTGAGCAGTGTGATTACGAAAATGCCCTCGGTCAACAGACTTTCGGGGAAGAGGGCGAGCAGCAGGTTGAACGGACTGCCGAGATAGTATGCGAACATGGAAATAAAGTTCGCACCGATACCCGCTTCAAAGGTATACAGCGGACTACCGCCGCTAAACAGCATTTCTCTGAGCTGGGACAAAAGCGGTCCATACTGGTGATGCATATCTACGATCATCACCGACTCGATGCCGAACGGCCACACGCCCATCCAGATGTAGGCAAGCAGGGTGGTGAATAATCCGAGCACACCGGCGACTATCGGATAAAATGCAGCGGAGCGCGGCGGTGTACGATACCGCTCTCTGGGCAATAAGGTATACATTACCGCGACAATGAGGCCTGCCAGCAGTGCGGCAAAGCCGACAGAATAGGCGTATTGTTGCAAGCCTTCTTCAAGCGGAATGGTTTTCAGCAGGCAGAAAGCAGAGGTGATGGACAGCAACAAAAAGATGGCACCAAGCAATAATTTAGTTGCCATGGGGGTATTGCTTTCCAAGCTGCTTTGCTTCAAAATTTTCATAGTGCTCCTCCTAATCCATAGATAGATTGAGTATACCATATTTTATCTGTAAAAGCAAATCCTAAACATTTTTTTCGTGAAATTTACATATACATGCAGTAAAGCTGAAAAGAAAGGAAGAGCGAAAATGAGTGAACAGACTTTTTTACCGGAAGGCAGATTACTGCATACACCTAAAAATGAACGGTTGACCGCGTCGTACAGCGCGCTGGGGGAGGCGGCAATGGACGGTACGGTGTTAGAGGGTATTGCGACCGTATGCGATGCGGGGCACAACCTGCACGTGCGGCTGCCCTGTATGCCGGGCATTATCCCGCACGAGGAGGGGGCTATCGGCATTGCGGAGGGTTTCACCCGCGACATCGCGCTCATTTCCCGCGTGGGAAAGCCGGTGAGTTTTGTGGTGAGTGGGTTTGAAAACACCGAAAACGGTATCCGCGCAGTGCTGTCCCGCAGACGGGCGCAGGAAAAATGCCAGTTTCACCACCTGTACACCCACCGTCCCGGAGATATCATCGAGGCGCGGGTAACCCGCCTTGAAACCTTCGGTGCGTTTTGCGATATCGGCTGCGGCGTATCTGCACTGATGCCGATTGCGGGCATGTCGGTCAGCCGCATTTCCCATCCGTCCGACCGCTTGCGGGTGGGCATGGATATTCTCGGTGTCATCACCTCTATGGAGGATGGGCGTATCTGCCTTTCGCAGCGGGAGTTGCTTGGTACGTGGGAGGAAAACGTGCAGCGATTTTCGCAGGGCGAAACAGTGGTGGGTACCGTGCGCTCGGTGGAAAGCTATGGGGTGTTTATTGAACTTGCGCCCAATCTCGCAGGGCTTGCGGAAGCGCGCGGTGACCTGCGTCCGGGGCAGCAGGTGAGCGCTTACATAAAAAGCATCCTGCCGGAGAAAATGAAGGTAAAGCTGATTGTCATTGATCGAGCGGGGGATGCACCGCCGCCGGAAAAGCCGCAGTATTTCATCCGCGAGGGACACCTTGACAGCTGGGTATATTCCCCGCCCGGCGCGGCAAAACGTATAGAGGCGGTATTTGAATAAGACGCAATCGGAAATTGCGGGCGGCTTTTGCTTTTAGACTACTGTATAATGATTTTTATGTCTCCCGTGTCGGTGCTGATTTCGCATTTACCGCCGGTGACTGTTTTAGGAACGTATCGGAAAACTCCCGGGGGATTCTCATCCTTACAGACACGAAAAAACGGCACCATCTGACGATGATGCCGTTTTTGGCGCGCCTGAAGGAATTCGACGAAGTTCCCAAAGGGGACTTCACGGAGATTTTGTGCGAGGGAATATGTGCCCTGAACAAAGTGTGCGGCGGCACAAAACTCCCAGGGGATTCTCAACCTTACAGACACGAAAAAACGGCACCAACTGACGATGATGCCGTTTTTGGCGCGCCTGAAGGAATTCGAATCCCCGACCTTCCGCTTAGGAGGCGGACGCTCTATCCTGCTGAGCTATGGGCGCATATGTGATATGTATTATAGCAAAAAACAGCAACTTGTCAATATGTAACGGGCGACCAATGGTCGCCACTACACACAAAAAATCGCATTGTAGGGGCGGATGCCCACATCCGCCCGTTTCGGCGGGACGATGTAGGCATCGTCCCCTACATATATGCATTAAATGGTGTAAAATTATCACGCCAATGCCAATGAAATCAGTTCCAACGGGGAAAACGCAGGTTGCAATGCGCCGTTGATACCTGCGGCGATAAGCCGCGCCGCGCGGTTGATAACCAAATCGATTTCTTTGGGCGTGACAATGAGATTTTGTATCTCTTTGGTCGCCGCACCGCCTACTGCGGCGGCAATGGTGACCGCGTCCAAAGTCG